>JAFYBS010000203.1 GCA_017540125.1 Eubacterium sp. | reverse complement strand
TTCATCAGTAAGGAGGAATCAAGATGACAATTACAAAAACAGGCGAGGGCGCTACCATTACAATTGCTCTGGAGGGACGCTTGGATACGACAACAGCTCCCGATCTGGAGAAGGAGGTTCAGGAATCTCTGGGCGGAGTAACCAATCTTACTTTCGATCTCAGCGCTTTGGAGTATATCTCATCAGCAGGACTTCGTGTGCTTCTTTCTGCACAGAAGATCATGAACAAGCAGGGAGAGATGAAAATCATCGGTGCAAACGAGGCAATTATGGAAGTATTTGAGGTTACCGGATTTATCGATATTCTGAACATTGCATAATGATTTCAATGAGGGGCTTTTATGAGTGAGGAACTGCATATTGCTGCGAAGGTTGAGAATCTGGATCAGGTTCTGGCTTTTCTGGAGGAGTATCTGGATCAACAGGGGTGCTCGATGAGGACTCATATGCAGCTAGCCGTCGCTGTTGAAGAGATCTATGTGAATATTGCCCATTATGCCTACGTCGATAATGAGGGAGAAGGGGATGCGGACATCCGGTTGCATATGGATGGACGCACGCTGGAGATTACGTTTATTGACAGCGGGATACCCTATGATCCGTTGGCAAAACCGGACCCGGATGTCACATTGCCGGTTGAGGAACGCCAGATTGGTGGTCTTGGCATTTTTATGGTGAAAAAGAGCATGGATGACGTGAAATACGAGAGGAAGGATGGTCAGAACATCCTGACTCTTTATAAATCAATTGATTGAGGCTGTTTAATGAACTATTATAGAAAGGCACCGTTTTTGCGGTGCTTTTCACTGTTTATATCGCAAAGAAGACGGTAGTGGATGGAAAGAGAGGCAATATGGCTGTCAAGTATGTATTTGTGACCGGAGGAGTGGTTTCCGGTCTGGGAAAAGGGATTACGGCCGCATCGTTGGGACGTTTGCTCAAGATGCGTGGGTATCAGGTTACGATGCAGAAATTCGATCCGTATATCAATATCGATCCGGGAACGATGAATCCGATCCAGCACGGTGAGGTTTTCGTAACGGATGACGGTGCGGAGACGGATCTGGATCTGGGACACTATGAGAGATTTATCGATGAGAGCCTGACCAAGCAGAGCAATGTCACGACGGGAAAGGTTTACTGGTCGGTTCTGTCGAAGGAAAGACGGGGAGACTACGGCGGGGGGACCGTGCAGGTTATCCCTCACATTACCAACGAGTTGAAGAGCCGTTTCTACCGGAACGACGGGTGCAAGGATACCCAGATCGCCATCATCGAGGTCGGCGGAACGGTGGGTGATATCGAGAGCCAGCCCTTCCTGGAGGCGATTCGTCAGTTTCAGCTGGATATCGGACGTGAGAACGCGATCATCATTCATGTGACGTTGGTTCCGTATCTGAGAACCTCGGAGGAGCTGAAATCCAAGCCGACACAGCAGAGCGTGAAGGAACTGCAGGGAATGGGAATTCAGCCGGATCTGGTAGTTTGCCGTACGGAGGTTCCTCTGGATAAGTCCATCCGCGACAAGATTTCCCTGTTCTGTAACATCCCTACGGACCATGTGATCCAGAATCTCGATGTCGAGACTCTGTACGAGGTACCTTTGGCGATGGAGGCCGAAGGACTCGCCCGTGTTGCCTGCAAGTGTCTGAAGCTCGATTGCCCCGAGCCTGAGATTGAAGAATGGCAGACGATGGTAGATAACATCAAAAATGTCAAAAAGGAAGTAACGGTAGCCCTGGTCGGCAAGTATACCGCTTTGCATGACGCCTATATCAGTGTGGTAGAGTCACTGAAACACGGCGGATACGCTCATCATGTCAACGTTGAGATCAAGTGGGTGGATTCCGAGGAAGTGACGGAGAAAAATGTAGGCGAGCATCTGAAAGGGGTATGCGGAGTGATCGTGCCCGGTGGTTTCGGAGAGAGAGGAACCGAGGGGATCATCACCTCCATCCAATACGCCAGAGAGAATGAAATCCCCTATCTGGGGCTGTGTCTGGGAATGCAGCTCGGAATCGTGGAGTTTGCCCGTCATGTGATCGGCTGGAACGATGCACACAGTGCAGAGCTGGATCCGGCGACAACGCATCCGGTGATCCACCTGATGCCGGATCAGGACGGAGTAGAAGACATCGGTGGAACTCTGAGATTAGGTTCGTATCCGTGTGTTCTGGAAGAGGGAACCCTGGCCAAAGAGACCTACGGCGCGGAAATCATCCACGAGAGACACCGGCATCGCTATGAGGTAAACAACTACTACCGCGATGATCTGGAGAAGCACGGGATGAAGCTTTCTGGCCTTTCACCGGACAATCGGATTGTGGAGATGATGGAGATTCCGTCACATCCCTGGTATGTATCCACACAGGCTCATCCGGAGTTCAAATCGAGACCGAACCATCCGCATCCGCTGTTTAAGGGCTTTATCGGAGCTGCCTTGAAGTATCAGGGAACTGTCTGACAATTTGATTTTCGAACAGTTGTATGTAGACAACAGTAGAGTATGAGGGAGGCAGACTTATCCACATTTTACCTCCCGATTTTACGCAAAAAGCGACTTGTCAACAAAATTATAAACATTATCCACGAAAGTCGACTGATTTTTGATCAGAATTCTTATCATTTACAATTCGAAAACTTTCGCCTAGATGTCAGACAACTCATGGCTTTTGGTCTCATTTGCCATGCTCCACGGTCCCTTCGGGATGGATTTACTCATCCGGGAAGTGACGGCCGTGAATAGAAACGTTTTTGAAAATAAGTGTTGCCGAGTCGGAGAATTTATAGTATACTGTAGGAGTAGGCGTGAGCAGTTGCGGGAGGCAGTGGCTTACGACAAGAATTACCGGGAAAAGGAGACTTGCTTATGAATCTTGTGGTTAGTGGAAAAAATATCGATGTAACAGAGGGGTTGCGGTCGGCCGTCGAAGAGAAGATCGGCAAGCTTGAGCGCTACTTCAATGAGAGTACCGAAGTCCATGTGACACTCAGTACCGAAAAGAGTCGTCAGAAGATCGAGGTGACGATCCCGATGAAGGGGACGATCATCCGCGCTGAGGAGACCAGTACGGATATGTATGTTTCGATCGATCTGGTAGAAGAGGTGATCGAGAGACAGCTTCGCAAGTATAAGAATAAACTGCTTGATAAGGAGCAGAATGCGGCACAGTTGTCCAAAAGCTTTATCGATGAGGATGCATTTGATGAGGAAGAGATCGAGATCATCCGTTCCAAGCGCTTCGCGATGAAGCCGATGGATCCGGAGGAGGCTTGCGTACAGATGGAGCTGCTCGGACATAACTTCTTTGTTTTCCGCAATGCAGAGACGGAAGAGGTCAATGTCGTGTACAAGCGTAAGGGAAGTACTTACGGCTTGATCGAGCCGGACTTCTGAGAAACAGGCGAGCTATACGTAAAAATAAAACAGGCTATTGCCGAGAGTTTACTCTCAGGCAACGGCCTGTTTATTTTTACGTAGGAGTCGCCGCCAACGTTGAGGTGAGTGTCGCGTAGCGACAGTAGAGCACCGTGTGCACGGGTGCGGACTCACCGAACCGTGGGCGGGGTGCTCGCCGGTCATTGCCCCTGCAGCTCGTCCAGAGTGAGCTCGTAGGCCGGAAGAAAGTCGTTCAGGAAGTCTTCGACGGCCGGGATGTCCATAGCCTGTAGGGTGGCCTCCGTGGAGGCGAAGGCGGAGGCGAATTCGTGGTTTCCGCTGGCTTTTTCCTCGATGCATTTGATCAGGGCGGAGAGTTTGTCCGCCGCCTTGACCAGACGCCATTCGTAAGCGTCCAGGGCCTTTTTGTCGGAGTTCAGCGTGTCCGCATCGATCGGAGCACCGTCCTCGAGTTTTTCGAGGAAGGTGAGGGCCTCCTCCTCTCCGAAGAGAAGAGGCTGGTAGTACTTTTTCATATCGGATGGGAGCTTGTTCATCAGGGTGTGACTGGCGATGTTTTCCACTCTTTTGTAGGAAGCGCGGATATCGTCGTCATAGTACTTTACCGGGGTGGGCATGTCGCCGGTGATGATCTCGTTGGCATCGTGATAGATCCCTTTGAGAGCCACCCTGGCTTCGTCTACATCGATAGAATATCGTTCTTTCGATAGGATTGCGAGACCGTGGGCAATCATGGCAACCTCCAGGGAGTGTTCGCTGACATCCTCCTCGCGGGAATTGCGCATCAGCGCCCATCGGTTGATATATTTCATTCGTGACATCATGGCAAAAAAACTGTACATTGATAATCCTCCATTTTTCAGTATTCTACAAAAGTATTCTTTTCAGGTATTGTCCGGTGAAGGACTCTTCACAGGCGGCTACTTCCTCCGGTGAACCTTGTGTTACTACGGTTCCACCCCTGTCTCCTCCCTCGGGGCCCATATCGATGATGTAGTCGGCGGTCTTGATGACATCCAGGTTGTGCTCGATGACCACGACCGTGTTTCCTCCCTCGGTAAGCCGGTGCAGGATATCGATGAGTTTATGGACATCGGCAAAGTGCAGTCCTGTGGTGGGCTCATCCAGGATATAGATGGTCTTTCCGGTGGAACGTCTCGACAGCTCCGTGGCCAGCTTGATCCGCTGGGCTTCACCGCCGGACAGCTCGGTGGAGGGCTGCCCCAGCTTGACGTAAGAGAGCCCCACATCGTACATCGTCTGGATCTTGCGATGGATGGTCGGAACATTTTTGAAGAAATCCAGCGCCTCCTCGACGGTCATATCCAGGACCTCGAAGATGTTTTTCCCTTTGTAGCGGACGTCCAGGGTTTCCCGGTTGTACCGGCGCCCTTCGCAGACCTCACAGGGGACGTAGATGTCCGGCAGGAAGTTCATCTCGATTTTGAGGATACCGTCGCCGGCACAGGCCTCACAGCGGCCTCCCTTGACATTGAAGCTGAAACGTCCTTTTTTGTAGCCCTTGGCTTTCGCGTCGGGGGTGGAGGCGAAGAGGTCTCGGATCAGGTCGAAGACGCCGGTATAGGTGGCCGGATTCGACCGGGGCGTCCGTCCGATGGGAGACTGGTCGATCTCGATGACCTTGTCCAGCTTTTCCACGCCCTTGATGGCTTTATGTTTCCCGGGGATCGTGTGGGCCCGGTTAAGCTTTTTCAAAAGGCTCTTGCAGAGGATTTCGTTGATCAGGGAGGATTTGCCGGAACCGGAAACACCGGTGATGCAGGTAAATATGCCAAGTGGCAGCTTCACATCGATGGATTTCAGGTTGTTGGCGGCAGCCCCTTGGATCGTGAGCCAGTTAGCCGGCTTCCGTCGCGAGTCAGGTACCGGGATCTCGATTTTGTGAGACAGGTATTGCCCGGTGATGGAGGCCTTTGTCTTCATGATGTCCTTCGCTGTACCGGTGGCGACTACCTCGCCGCCGTGGGAACCGGCACCCGGTCCGATGTCGACGATATAGTCGGCAGCCATCATAGTTTCCTCGTCATGCTCCACGACGATCAGGGTATTTCCCAGGTCCTTGAGCTTTTTCAGGGTGGCGATCAGTTTGTCGTTGTCCCGCTGGTGAAGGCCGATACTTGGCTCGTCTAGGATATAGGCGACGCCTACCAGACCGGAGCCGATCTGTGTCGCCAGGCGGATGCGCTGTGCCTCGCCTCCGGAGAGGGTAGCGGTGGCGCGGGCGAGGTTCAGATAGTCCAGCCCCACATCCACGAGGAAGCCGAGTCGTGAGCGGATTTCCTTCAGTACAAGCCGTCCGATCTGCTTCTGACGCTCGGTGAGATCGACCTCGTCCATAAACCTTTTCAGCTTCAGGATCGGAAGGTCGCAGAGCTCAGAGATGTTTTTCTCACCGATGGTGACCGCGAGGGATTCCTTCTTCAGGCGGCGGCCGCCGCACTCATCACAGGGCGTGATGCGCATCAGGGCCTCGTATTCTGCCCTCGCCCACTCGGAGGAGGTTTCGCGGTAGCGCTGCTTGATGTTCGGGAGGATGCCGTCAAAGGCGACGTGGTACTCCCCGCGTCCGTTCCGGCTTTCATAGCTGACATCGACACGGCGGTCGCCGGTGCCGTACCAGAGGACATCGTGGATTTCCTTCGGATAGTCCTGCCAGGGAGTGTCCAGGGAAAAGCCGTAGGCTTTCGATACGCCCTCCAGGACAGAGCGGGAGTAGCTGTCCTCCTTGACTACCGAGGCCCAGCCGGGGGCGATGAGGCAGCCCTCTTTGATGGACAGGGAGGGATCCGGAATCATCATCTCTTCGTCAAAGTCCATGCGGTAGCCGATACCGTTGCAGACGGGACAGGCTCCGAAGGGGTTGTTGAAAGAGAAACTCCGGGGCTCGATCTCGTCGATGCTGATGCCGCAGTCGGCACAGGAAAAGCTTTGGGAAAAATGGAGCTCCCTGCTTCCCTCATCCTCCATGACCTCCACGGTCATCAGGCCGTCGGCCAGCTTCATCACGGTTTCAATGGAGTCGGTCATACGCTTTTCGATGCCTTCGCGGATTTTCAGACGGTCCACGATGATATCGATATTGTGTTTGTTGTTTTTTTCAAGTTCGATGGTTTCTTCCAGTTCATAAAGATTTCCGTCAATCCGGACACGGGAGTAACCGGAGCGGCGTGCCCTGTCCAGTACCTTTTCGTGACGGCCTTTGCGTCCGCGGACGATAGGGGCCAGCAGCTGCATCCTCGTTCCCTCCGGAAGCTCCATCAGCTCGTCTACGATCTGATCCACGGTCTGTTTCTCGATGGGCTTTCCGCAGTTCGGACAGTGGGGGGTGCCTACACGGGCAAAGAGAAGGCGGAAGTAATCGTATACTTCGGTTACAGTCCCTACCGTGGAGCGGGGATTGCGGTTGGTGGTCTTCTGATCGATGGAGATGGCGGGGGGGAGACCATCGATGCTCTCCACATCCGGCTTCTCCATCTGCCCCAGGAACTGGCGGGCATAGGAGGAAAGGGATTCCATATAGCGGCGCTGCCCCTCAGCATAGATGGTATCGAAAGCGAGAGAGGACTTGCCGGAGCCGGACAGACCGGTGAGAACGACAAACTCATCCCGGGGGATTTCAAGATCGATATTTTTCAGATTGTGTTCCTTCGCTCCGCGGATGCGGATCATTTTTCTGTTGTCAGATTTTTTCGTAGGCATAGTACTTTTGTTCCCTTCGTAGTGAGGCTGTCCGGCAAAGCCGGGTGTGACGCTTCCAAAATGCATATGATAAGACAGTATAGCATATCGCGTGGAGGATGTAAAGAGAAAACCGAACGAATGTTCTAGATTTGCAGATAAGGGGAGTGTTACAGATACGCCATCACGCCGTCCTCCACACTGAAGAACTCAATCTCCGAGGTTGCATATTTTCCATCTGTGCCGGTCATCTCAAAGGTTATCGCATACAGGCCGTCCCCGAGCTCGGTTTCATCGAAAGAGGTATCTTCACTCACGATGAAGGAATCGGACTTGAACTCAGTCACGCCGGCATATTCATTGACGAGAAAAAGAATCGGTGTTACCTTGTCGCCGGGCTTCAGCTTTCGAAGATCTCTTGACGGAACACCGTTTTCATATTCTCCCTGCGCACCCAGAATTATGAACTCATGTGTTTCCTGATCGCAGGCTACGGACAGGCATACATCTTCGCCGTTCAGCCGGACCGGAACCTGGTACATCGCATAGTCATCATCGGCTGATTCCAGCTCCATATAGACAGGATGCCCGTCAATTGCCCCCCACACTCCATGGAAATTGTCTTTAAAAATCCCGTTTTTCCAATCGGCAATCACATCCTCCGAGGTGGATGCCATGCCGAGGGACACGAAGGTCTCACCCTCATCTACAGCAAAAAGAAGATTATAGCTGACGGATTCCAGACGGGAGGCATTTTCACTACCGATATTCAGCGCTGCCGTATTGCCGTCTTCGATTTTGACCTTGGCATCCTCCAGATTCCGGATGTCGAAGGAAGCCCTCTCCCGGAAATCCTCATCTCCTAAAAGATTTGCCACATAGTCGTAGCCCTTTTCATCGAGCTTGTCAGTAAGGGTATAGGTGTAATAATAATTGAAGGCTTCGGTTCCGGAGCCCTTGATATAGTCCTTCAGCTTGTCCTTGTCATGGGAATAATTGAAGAAGCAGGACAGTCCGTTCGCATGGGATTTATAGTCTCCCTTGACCTGATAGATCACAGCTTCTTCGATGGCAGAAAGTACGGCCTGATAGCTGTTCGGAAGAAGCTCCTTTGCGTGTTTGGCCAGGTCTCCCATATCGGCCATATCGGAATATCCGCTCTTTTTGGTGTTTCCGCCATAGTTTTCCGTTTTTTTTGCCGCCCGGGAAAAACCGCCCGCGAAATAATCATCGTTCATCAGACGGACGAGCGCCTCGTCACCGAAGGCACTGTACGCCTCCAGAAGCGGATCGAGCTTTGACAGGTCCGTCACGGACAGTGTAATCTTATCCGCGAGATCCTCCTTTTCACATGCACTGAAATAACTGTCACAGATGACCTTTCCGAGATCGGCCGGTGAAATCTCTGTATTTTCTGCCAGAGCGCCCAGCCATTTTTTATAGTTCCAGCCGAGACTCGGCATATTTTCCTCGCTGGCAATCATATATTTTGCCTTGTCTTTAAAAATGCTTGCCACATCCACCGTCGCCATCAGACAGGCATCAAATCCGATGATATCAAAAAGCGGATTCTCTGCGTCCGTTCCGTATGCTTCCCCTGTGAGACCGTCGCTTATCGCTTCTTCAAAAGCTTTCCTCATCTCAGGAAGAGAAAGGGTATCCCGGTCAAAATTCTCATCCATGGCGACACCGGTGGTGGTCCCCCCACCGTGATCCCAGAATATGACCATTTTGTGCTCGGCGGGATAGTTTTTGAGACAGAAAGAGAGAAAATCCTTCAGGGTATCGCTATCTCCCATACTGGCCTGTTTCTTCTTCTCAAGCAGCTCCAAATCACCGTCGATGATTTCATACCGTTCAATCTTTTTCGCGCTGACAATATTGTTCTGCCATTCCGATGCGCCGCCGGTTTGTATTACGATTTTTACATTGTTTGGAAGCTTCACATGGAGAACTTCATCAATATCATTGGTCGCCAACCCGTAATCCGATTCCAGATCCGATCCGCACAGATACCAGTAGATCGCCCAGCTGCCATCACCCTTTTCGGTCGGCTCCGGCGTCAGCGTCGGCAATACCCCGGTCTCTTTTTCTTCTGCCGTTTCGGGTTCCGGTGATATATCGGTATTCTCTGCCGATCCGCATGCTGTGAGAATCAGAGCCGTGATCAGCAGGAGGTTCAACAGCTTTTTTTTCAATCGTTTGTCCTCCGTTTCGAAGCGTCTTTATCCGCATTATAATCGATTTTTCGAAAGGAGTAAAGACAATAAAAAAAATAGTGAGAAAGCCCGAGAAATCGAGAGTGTCTTTCGCTCGAACAATTGACAGCACACGAAAACGGGTGTATAATACTTGAGTTACATCTTGGATTATTCGATATGAACTTGTGGATTATTGAGGGAGGAAAACTATGAAGACCGATTCACTTGTGTATACGAATGAAAACTGTGTCGGTTGCAATAAGTGCATACGTTCATGCAGTTGTATCGGCGCCTGTGTCTCTACCGAGCCGGATGAGAACGGGAATTCCAGAATCGAAGTGGACGGCACCCGGTGTGTCGCCTGCGGTGCCTGTTTTGATGCCTGTGAGCACAATGCCCGCGTTTACAACGATGATACGGAGCGGTTTTTCGCTGATCTGAAAAAGGGAGAGAGGATATCCATTCTCATCGCACCGGCCTTTCTGGCAGACTATCCGAATGAATACGGAAGAGTGCTGGGCGGTCTGAAAAAGCTCGGTGTCAACCGTATGATCAGCGTATCCTTCGGTGCGGATATCACCACCTGGGGGTATATCAAGTATATCACGGAGCACAACTATCTCGGTGGCATCTCGCAACCGTGTCCTGCCGTGGTGGGCTATATCGAGCGGTATCTGCCGGAGCTTCTGCCGAAGCTTTTTCCGGTCCAGTCTCCGATGATGTGTGCGGCCATCTATGCCCGCAAGGAGATGAAGATCACGGACAAGCTGGCCTTCATCAGCCCATGTATCGCCAAGAAAAATGAGATCGACGACCCGAACAATCACGGCTATGTAAACTACAATGTGACATTCAACCATCTGATGCAATATGTCAGGGATCATAATATCTCCGGAAACCCGGTGAAGGATGAGATCGAATACGGTCTGGGTTCGATCTATCCGATGCCCGGTGGACTGAAGGAAAATGTTTACTGGCTTTTGGGAAGTGACGCCTTCGTCCGCCAGATGGAGGGCGAAAAAAGGATGTATCATTACCTCGAGCAGAACAAGGACCGGATCAAGGGAGGACGTACGCCCTACCTGTTCATCGATGCTCTGAACTGCGAGAACGGGTGCATCTGCGGGACCGGAACAGATCCCAAGGTAACCGGAAACGACGATCCGTTTTATCATATTCACTCGATCCAGGAGAGCGTCAAGAAAAATGACGGCAAAGGCGCCTGGGCGAGGAAGCTGTCACCGGCCAAGCGCCTGGAGGCACTCAACAAGCAGTTTTCACATCTCAATTTGAACGATTATCTGAGAAAATACACGGACAGGCACACGGAAGTGAAGTATCTTGTTCCGACAGAGCAGCAGTTGAATGATGTGTTCAAAACCATGAACAAAAACGATCATGACTCCCGGAAGATCAACTGCGCCTGCTGTGGATACGAGACCTGTAAGGAGATGGCAACCGCCATATATAACGGCTTTAATCATAAGGAAAACTGTGTTCACTATCTCAAGGATATGGTGGAGATCGAGAAAAATGAAGCGCAGGAAATGGTCAAGCGTGAGACGGCAAGTATCGCAGCGCAGCGGGATGGGATACTGAAGACCGTGGAGGGGATCAATGAAGAATTCGGTCAGCTCCTGGAGATCATGGAGAGCATGTCGACGGGAAATGCCAACAATGCCAAGGACAGTGCTGCCATATCCGGTGAGATGTCGGATGTAACCGACTTCTGCAACAACTTGGATTCCTCCGTGACCAAGATCACCGAGTATCTGGATCTTCTTAATGAAAACAACTCCAAGGTGGTTGATATCGCCAATAAGACAAATCTTCTGGCACTCAACGCTTCCATCGAGGCAGCCAGAGCCGGTGAGGCCGGTAAGGGATTTGCGGTGGTAGCCGGTGAGATCGGCGGATTGGCGGCAGACTCAAAGGAGACGGCCAGTGATAGTGAAGTTGCCAATGACAACATCCATGAGGCGATGTCCGGGATTGTCACGGAAACCAAGCAACTGCTGGAAATCGTGGACAGCGTGAATCGGCGAATCTCCAATCTGGCGGCGGAAACCGAGAAAATCTCCGCGTCCACCGGTACCGTCGATGAAATCGTTGCAAAGGTTCAAGGTGAGCTGGAGACGTTAGTCACCGATTGATATTTTTCCGGGAAACGGAGGTGGCCGGATGTCATTCAAACTTCACATGCCTTTTCAGCCTACCGGTGACCAACCGCAGGCGATCGATCAAATCGTACAGGGATTTCGGGAGGGAAATCAGTTTGAGACTCTGTTAGGTGTGACCGGTTCCGGCAAGACCTTCACCATGGCAAATGTCATTCAGGCTCTGGATAAGCCCACTTTGGTCATCGCTCACAACAAAACCCTGGCCACCCAGCTCTACGGGGAGTTCAAGGAGTTTTTCCCGGAGAACGCGGTGGAGTATTTTGTTTCTTATTATGACTACTACCAGCCGGAGGCCTATGTTCCCTCAACCGATACTTATATCGAGAAGGATTCTTCCATCAATGATGAGATCGACAAGCTTCGGCATTCGGCTACGGCATCCCTCACGGAGCGGCGGGATGTGGTGATCATTTCCAGTGTTTCCTGTATCTACGGCCTCGGATCGCCCATCGACTATCAGCATATGACCGTATCACTGCGTCCCGGGATGGAGAAGGACCGGGACGATGTGATCCGTCAGCTTATCGATATCCAGTTTACGAGAAATGATATGGATTTTCACCGTGGTACCTTCCGCGTTCGCGGTGATACCGTGGAGATTTTTCCGGCTTCGGCGACGGACCGGGCTTTTCGTGTGGAGTTCTTCGGCGACGAGGTGGACCGGATCACGGAGATCGACGTTCTCACCGGAGAATCACTGAACAAGCTGGAGCATATGGTGGTCTTTCCTGCGTCCCACTACGTGGTGGCTCCGGATAAAATGGAAGAAGCCATCCGGCGCATCGAGGCAGAGTTGGCCGAACAGGAGGCATTTTTCAAAAAGGAAGGGAAGCTTCTGGAGCTGCAGCGTATCTCCGAGCGGACCCACTTTGATATCGAGATGTTGCGGGAGACGGGTTTCTGCTCCGGCATTGAAAACTATTCCATGCATCTGAACGGACTGACGCCGGCGGACTCACCGCATACGTTGCTGGATTATTTTCCGGATGATTTTCTGATCATCGTGGATGAGTCCCATATGACCATTCCCCAGATCGGCGGGATGTATAACGGGGACCAATCCCGCAAGTCGACACTTGTAGACTTCGGATTTCGCCTGCCTTCCGCCAAGTGTAACCGTCCCCTCTCCTTTGAGGAGTTCGAGTCACATATCAATCAGATGCTCTTCGTCTCCGCTACGCCGGCGAAGTATGAGGAGAGCCACGAGCTGTTACGGGCTGAGCAGATCATTCGCCCCACGGGATTGCTGGATCCCGAAGTGGTGGTTCGGCCGGTGAGAGGACAGGTAGATGACCTGATCGGGGAAATCCGGAAGGTGGTAAACCGAAGGATTGACGAGCCGATCTCTGATGACTCTACAGCTGTCTCCGAAAATCCGGACGTGGGAGAGAGTTCTTCGGATGGTGATGGGGACCGGGCGATGCACGGAAAGGTCCTGGTGACCACCCTGACCAAGCGCATGGCCGAGGATCTGACGAAATATCTGAAGGAGGCAGACATCCGCGTCCGCTATCTCCATTCCGACATCGATACCATGGAGCGTGCGGAGATTATCCGCAACATGCGCCTGGACAAGTTTGATGTCCTGGTAGGCATCAACCTTCTCCGGGAGGGACTGGATATCCCGGAGGTGCAGATGGTGGCTATACTGGATGCGGACAAGGAAGGATTTCTCCGTTCGGAGACGTCGTTGATCCAGACCATCGGGCGGGCGGCCCGGAATGTGGACGGTCGCGTCATTATGTATGCGGATTCCGAGACGGATTCCATGAAAAACGCTATCTCCGAGACCAACCGTCGTCGGGAAATTCAGGACGCCTATAATAAGGAACATAATATCACGCCCCAGTCCGTCCGTAAGGCCGTGAGAGATCTGATCAAGATCTCGTCAAAGGCCGATGACGACAGCGCGGAACCGGGTAAGGACGCCGAGTCCATGAGCTACAAGGAGCTGGAGAAAGCGGCGAGAGAGATGCTGAAGAAGATGAACCACGCCGCCACCGAGCTGGACTTCGAGTCCGCCGCGAAGTACCGCGACCGGATGATGGAATACAAAAAGCATATGCAGGATATACGAAACGGAAATGGGTGAAAAATTCAAAAAAATATTGACAGAACCCCTTCCATATACTATAATATCAGCCGTGACTGGTCATTTTTATGCCATTGCCCCGGTATAAAAATTGACCGTAACAGGCTGCAAACAACGGGTTTCGGACATTTCCCGTAAAGGATCGTGACGAGGTAGCGGTATCTCCGATCGAATCTGACAGTTTGCGACGAAAACCAGGAGGAAACGAAGGATGAAAACTTACGTTGCGAAAGCATCCGACGTAGAAAGAAAATGGTATGTGATCGATGCCGATGGGAAGACGCTGGGGCGGCTTTCAACAGAGGTGGCGAACATACTGCGCGGCAAGAAAAAGCCGATCTACACACCGTCTGTAGACACCGGTGATTATGTGATCATCGTAAATGCAGAGAAGGTGGCAACCACCGGTAAGAAGCTGGATCAGAAGATTTACTATCATCACTCCGAGTATGTAGGCGGAATGAAGGAGACCACTCTTCGTGAGATGCTTCAGAAAAAACCGGAGTATGTTATCACTCACGCAGTCAAGGGTATGCTCCCGAAGGGTAAGCTGGGACGTCAGATGCTGAAAAAGCTTCACGTCTATGCAGGACCGGAGCATGAGCATGCGGCACAGAAGCCGGAAGCACTTGAGATTTGATAAGAAAGGAGAGATAACATGGCTGCACAGACATTCTATGGCACCGGACGGAGAAAATCCAGTGTTGCCCGCGTATATATGACACCGGGCAGCGGGAAGGTGACCATCAATAAAAAAGACATGGACGATTATTTCGGACTGGAAACACTGAAGATCATCGTTCGTCAGCCGCTGGAGGTAACCGGCACTACTGACAAGTACGATATCAAGGTGACAGTACGCGGCGGCGGTTTCACCGGACAGGCAGGAGCAATCCGCCACGGCATCGCCAGAGCGCTGAACAAGGCAGATGACGAGTTCAGAGCACCGCTCAAGAAGGCCGGCTTCCTTACTCGTGACGCACGCGAGAAGGAGAGAAAGAAGTATGGTCTCAAGAAAGCGAGACGTGCTCCGCAGTTTTCCAAACGATGAGATTATCAACGAAAACAGAATTTCAAAAAGCATCCTGCAAGCTTGCTTGCAAGGATGCTTTTTTTTGGCTTGGTTTCGCAGAGCAGTTCTGCTGAATTGTTAAACGAGGAGCGGCAGGCGCGGACTTTTTGTGAGTTCAAAACG
This sequence comes from Eubacterium sp., assembly GCA_017540125.1. Classification (GTDB taxonomy): domain Bacteria; phylum Bacillota; class Clostridia; order Lachnospirales; family Lachnospiraceae; genus Eubacterium_F. The sequence continues at coordinate 18,304 of JAFYBS010000203.1, read as the reverse complement.
TGAAACGTTTTGCGAACAAAAAGCTCTCACGCCGATCGCGCTCCGAGCCGGTAAGTAACAATTCTATTGACTATTCTCTCCAAAAAGTATATAATGTAGGTTGGTTTTTTGTATTCTATATCAGGGGAGGATAAAATGAGATCAATACGAGTTAAAATCATCGCAGCTATCGTCCTCTGCGCCGTCATCGCAGTCGGCGTGGTGGGCATCATCAGTATTATCAACTCCAGCCGTGTGGCGGAAGAGGATGCCGAAAAGCAAATGCAGGTGACCTGTGGGGAACAGGCAGAAAAGATGAACGGCCTGATCGGCAAGATCGAGTTGTCGGTAAGCACCATGGCGGACGTCGTGATGCAGAATCTGGACTATACCAAATTTAAAACCGACAAAAACTATGCCGATAAGCTGACAGAGACAATTCTGGCGGATTCCATCGCCATTTCGAAAAACACATCGGGAGCCATCACCTCCTATGTTCGATACAATCCGGACTACACGAATCCGACCTCCGGATTTTTCCTGACGAGGAACTCCACGAAGGAAGACTTCGAGAGCGTGACACCGACGGACTTTTCCGAGTTCGATCCCAGTGATGCCGAGCATGTGGGCTGGTACTATATTCCGGTTCAGAACAAAGCTCCAATCTGGATGAATCCCTATATGAACGCCAATATCAACGTTTATATGATCTCCTATGTCGTACCGCTGTACGGTGATGACGGGGAATCCATCGGTATCGCCGGTATGGATATCGACTTTACGCTGATGTCGGATATGATGTCCGAGATCACCCTCTATGATTCCGGAACAGCGTACCTGCTTGCTTCGGATGGTTCGGTTCTCTACGATTCCGTCCTCGAAACAGGGGATGATTTTACGACCAAGGACGGTATGAGTGAGGCGGCTGCGAAGATCACTTCCGGAAGCGATGAGAACGCGATGATCAGTTTCTCCGATTCTGAGGGAAAGAAGGAAACTGTTTACAAGAGCCTGAGCAACGGAATGAAGATCGGCCTGATCGCGACCAAAACCGATATTGATGCAAACGCCGTTTCTCTTCGAAATATCATCTTGATTGCCGGGGGCGGTGTGATCGTTCTGGTGATCTTCATCGGATTTTTCCTGAGCCTGTCACTGACAAGACCGCTTCGGAAGCTGACTCAGGTCATCGATAACACGGCAAATCTGAAGCTTCAGACCGAGCCGGAGACCGAGAAGCTGTCACATCATCATGACGAGCTGGGCGCGATGGCAAGGGCAATCATCCAGATGAAGGAATCTCTGGGACATATGGTGGCGGATATGCAGAGTATCCAGGCTACCATCACTGATTCAACCAGCGAGCTGGATGGTATCATGAAAGAGAATAACACGATGTCTGAGGATAATTCCGCAGTACTGGAGGAGATCACCTCCAACTTCGCCGAGACGGCTGCCGATGCCGGACGTATCACGGAAAAGGTATCCGGGGCGAAGGCAAGCTCCGAGCAGATCTATGATCTGATCGATGCCGGCCGGAGTGCGGCAGATGACCTGTCAACGAAGGCGAAGGAACTGGAAAGCTTTGCAGAAAAATCCATGGTGAAGCTGCGTGAGATGTATGAGACGATCATGAGTGATGCGTCGGAGGCGACAGAACAGTCCAAGGCAGTGGAACGGATCAATGAACTGACCACGAACATCCAGGCAATTTCCGGCCAGACAAACCTTCTGGCACTGAACGCCTCCATCGAGGCAGCCCGTGCCGGTGAAGCAGGAAAAGGCTTTGCGGTTGTCGCTTCCGAGATCGGAACGTTGGCTGCACAGACCTCGGAGACGGTAGGACATATCGATGAGATCGTCGATCAGGTAAACAACGCTGTGATAAATCTCCTGCGATGCATCGATACCACCACCAAGTTCCTGGGTGAGACCGTAATGAAGGATTATGAATCCTTCGAAAGAGTGGGCAGGGATTATGAGGGGGATGCCGCTTCCTTCATCAGTATGATGGAGGATATCAGCGGAGCAACCGGACAGATGACAGGCAGTATCACGGAAATCTCCGATGCGGTTGAGAATATCAATGACATGATCGTTCGTGCGGAAGAGGCTGTTCATACCGTGGCAAATAAATCGGTCCGCGTGACGGAATCCACCACGGACGGCTATGCCCGGTTGCAGGATAACGAAAAGAGTATGAATCAGTTGGATGATATCATTTCCCAGTTTGAGGTGTGATCAATCGGGAGAATGAAGGGACGGTGTTGTGGTGAAGAGAACGACGGAAAACAAAACAGAAGAAATGACAATACGGAACTCGCTGAAGAGGATGGGTTTAAAATCCATCCTCGCTTCGCTGTCCGTAATTGTTTTTTTTCTGGCGTTGATCGGCGTTTTTGTTTTCATGCTCTACAACAGTTCCAAGCAGAGTATCGTCCTCAGCGGTGAGCTGCAGGCGGCGAGATCCTCTTCCCAGCTGCAGCATTTTATGTCCCAGAGCTCGGATGTGGTGAAGGAAGCCAAATACGGCGTGGAAAAGCTGCTGGATGAGGGGAAGCCCCATTCGGAGATTCTGAAATATATCGTGGATCTGACGGAGAACATCCAAGCTTCCATCGATGAGCGGTTCACCGGTGTATACGGTTTTATCGACGACGAATACATGGATGGTGCGATGTGGGAGCCGGATGCGGACTATGTTCCGCAGGAGCGACCGTGGTATATCAAAGCGTCGGAGGCCGGCGGTGAGATGGTGTTGGTGGAACCCTATATGGATATGGAGACCGGTGATCTGACGATGACGGTTGCCCAACTGATGAACGACAAAAAAAGCGTGATCGCTCTGGATATCAAGATGAACATGATGGAGGAGATCACGGATGAAGGAGTCGAGGGAAGGCTGGATATCGTTATCGATAATTCCGGGGCTGTCATCGCCCATACCGATCCGGATCAGATCGGAAAGAACTATTTGGAGGAAAAAGATACACTGGGAGCGGCTTTAGCCGCCAAGCTTTTTTCAAAATATGAGAGCAATTTCGAGCTGGATTACGAGGGGACGAATTATGTGGTATTTGCCATCCCGATTGAGAATCAGGGATATTCGGTTTCACTGATCGATTCCAGGGAAAACTACCATCCGCTCCGGATTCTGGTGATCGCGACGGTGATCATCACAGTCATCACGGTTGTGATTCTCGGAGCCGTCTTCGTGAGTATGAGCCGGAAAAATCTGGCGGTGGCCAACCTGAATGTCCAGCTGACGGAAACTACCTATATGAGAGAGAAAGCCATCGCCGAGAGCGAGGCCAAAACCGCGTTTCTCTCGAATATGTCTCACGAAATCCGCACCCCGATCAACGCGGTGCTGGGAATGAATGAGATGATCCTCAGGGAGTGCAAGGACGAGGATATCCTGGAGTATGCAACCGGTATTCAGACCGCAGGCGACACGCTGCTGGGTCTGGTAAACGATGTGCTGGACTTCTCCAAGATCGAAGCGGACAAGATGGAAATCGTGCCGGTGGAATATGAGCTTTCCTCCGTGCTGAATGACCTGGTAAGTATGGTGCAGAACCGGGCCGACAATAAGGGACTCAGGCTTGTACTGAATATCGACAAGACCATCCCGAATCTGCTGTTCGGTGATGAGATCCGGATCAAACAGATCATCACCAACATCCTGACCAATGCTGTCAAGTACACGGAAAAGGGATCGGTTACCTTTGATTTGAAATACTCCCGTGTGACGGATGAAGCGGATTATATCAATCTTGAGGTGAAGATCAGTGACACCGGGATCGGAATCAAGGAAGAAGACATCGACAAGCTTTTCGGGCAGTTCGACCGGATCGAGCAGGAGAGGAACCGGAATATCGAAGGAACAGGATTGGGGATGGCGATCACCCAGCGCCTTTTGAATTTGATGGATTCGTCTTTGGAGGTGGAAAGCGAGTACGGAAAGGGATCGACCTTTGGGTTTTCCCTGAAACAGAAGGTGGTTTCCGACGAACCGGTCGGTGACTATTCCGAAGCCTTCCGTAAGCATGCACTGTCAAGAGAGACTTATCATGAGCGGTTTGACGCTCCGGATGCTCATGTCCTGGTGGTGGATGATACCCCGATGAATCTGGTGGTAGTTAAGTCGCTGCTCAAAAAGACCAAGATGCAGATCGATACGGCGGATAACGGATTTGAATGTCTGAAGAAATCGAGAGAGCAGAAATACGACATTATTTTTCTCGATCATATGATGCCGGATAAAGACGGTATCCAAACCTTGGCAGAAATGCGGGAAAGTGAGGAGGATCAAAACAAGTCCACTCCTGTTATTTGTCTCACCGCCAATGCGGTATCCGGCGCAAGAGAGACTTATCTGAAGGCCGGATTTGACAATTATCTCACGAAGCCGATCGACTCGAACAAGCTGGAGGAACTGATTCTGGAATACCTCCCGGAGGAGAAGATTCTTCCGCCTTCGGATGAGGTTGCGGATGCTACGTGGAAAACAGACGATACTACTGCAGAAAAAGAATCGGTCCTCGAATTCGGAAATCTACCCGGAGTCAATGTCGAAGAAGGAATTATGAACTGCGGCTCTGAAGAGGATTATAAAAGAATACTGGATCTCTTCTATGAATCCATCGAAGAGAGGGCCGGAGAGCTGGACTCCTATTTCAAAGAGGAAGACTGGGAGAATTACACCATCAAGGTACACGCCTTGAAGAGTTCGGCCCGGATCATCGGAGCGAAGGAGCTGGGAGCGGAGGCACTGGAACTGGAGTATGCCGGAAAAGACGGCCGACATGACTACATCCGGGAGAACCACGAGCCGCTGATGAACAATTATCGCCGGATGAAGGAGATACTGGAGCCGGTTTGCAGCGGCGGGGAGGATGTGGAATCCGAGCCGAAGCGGGAAGCCAGCGGCGGAGATATCGCCAGGTGGTACAACAGGCTGAGCGATGCGGCAGATGATATGGATATGGATGAAATCGAGGAAGTACTGGAAGAAACAAAGGATTATGCCCTTCCGGAGGAAGATAAGGAAGTGTTCCGGAAAATCCATGAACTGAGTACAAAGTTTGAGTACGATGGTATCACGGAGCTGCTGGAGGAAAAGGGATTTTGATTTTATAGGGATATAGGAGGAGTGTTATGAGCGCGTTGGGGCGAGTGGCTTTCATCAAACGGGAGGATGGACTCGTCGTAGGAAGCATCATCAATAGGCTTCTGGAGGAGGATATCACTCCGGTGGAGACGGAATACGAGCTGAAGCGGATCAACATGGTTCAGAGTATGGTGGACGCCTTCCTCGTGGTTCTGGACGGGGATGTGGATGAGATGGTGGAGATCACCACCTTCCTGAGGGACGCTTCGGAGGATGCCGGGATTCCTTTGATCGGCCTCGGTGAAAAGGTAGACTGCGACATCGTGGAGAAGATGATCCCGGGATTTTATTTCCGGCATTTTTTCGAAAGACCTTTTGATCAGGACGCTATCGTAGCCAGGGTGAAAAAGCTTCTGGAGAAAAAGCAGAAAAGAACGGTTGTCCGGAAAAAAATCCTGATTGTGGATGATGACCCATACTTCGCCGGTGTCATGAGAGACTGGTTGAAACAGGCGTATGAAGTGACAGTTATCACAGAAGGGATCCGGGCAGTAGACTTTGCCATGAAGAACAAACCGGATCTGATCCTGCTGGATTATGAGATGCCTGTCACCAGCGGACCCTATGTGTTTGAATGTCTGAAACAGGATATCATTACGAGGGAAATCCCCGTAGTATTCCTGACAGGGGTGGATGACCGGGCCAGCGTCGAGAAGGTCCTTTCCCTTCGTCCGAAGGGCTACTTTCTGAAGTCCACCAGTCGCGAGCAGATCGAAAACTGGTTGAAAAGCTTTTTCAAGGATCAATAAAAAAAACACCGGAGAGAATGATCTCTCCGGTGTTTTTTATCGGATCTTTCCGGTGAATGTGATCGGCAATTGCTGATTGTTTGTCAGTTTCAGGATAACATCGATTTTAACACTTCCTTGTTTTTTTCCTTTGAATGTCAGATCCGTAAAAATGCTGTCATCCATCCAGTCGGTGTCAAATCCGTTATTTTTGATATTTTTGATATTCTCTTTTCCGGATCTCACCCGGTAGCCGACCGAGTCAACCAGGTCAAACGCCTTGTCCTTGATGAAAAGCTGGAGATGCTGGGTCTTGTTGACTTGCAGTGTAAAGCTTTTGTGGGACGGATAGGTTCCTTCCAGGATATCCGCTGCTTTATAAGTCGTTTTGGTTCCCGTCCCGGGATCGACCGGCTTTACGTCAAGATCCTCCGGTAACTCGCTTCCGATCTTCACGGTGTTGTTCGTCGAATCCATCATCGTCGGATTGAAGGAAGAATTAGCGACCGGGAAGGCCTTGGCAAAGAAAGTGGTGTAGCCGTAATCCAGTTTGTGATACTGTGACGGATCGGCCTCGTCAAAATCTTTTTTTCCTTTTAAAAAATAGTCGTATGTGGGTATTCTATCATCCTCATCGTCCCAGGTGGCGTCCACGTAGTACCACTTATCCCCGAGAGCTACGATATTCCAGGCATGACCGCCGGAATCCCGTCCGGTGCCGGCCTTGCCTCCGATGTACTTACAGGGGATACCGGCGCCCACCAGAAGCTTGTACAGGCACAGTGCGTAGCCGTTGCAGAGAACCTTGCCTTTGGTGATGGCACCGTAGCAGGTGCTGGCAATACCCTTTTTGGAACTGGTATAAGTGATTTGTTCACACACCCAGTCATGAATCGCTCTTACTTTTTCATAATTGGTATCCATATCCTGAACACCGATTTCCTGAAGGATTTCCGGTACATGCTGATTGACATATTCGGTTTGAGGTAATGTCTCAAAAAAGGACAGTTTGAATTCAAAAGTTCTGTTGTTAATCGCTTTGCCGAGGCCGTTTGTCCAATTCAGATTGCCCACTATATAGTCCGCGTCATCCGAAGTGTTCGGATTGTCCATCATGGAAACCATCCCATCCCAAAAATCCCCCAAACTATCATCGTCAGGACCCAGGATATGTTTCTCAAGCTCTTTGTCGGAAATATTGAATTTGATTCTGAAGTTTAAATCTCGTTTGAGAGCATGATCACGGAAGATACTTGTCAGTTCTTTAAAGTTGTTCACTGTTTTCGTAGCGGCGAGGGCTACGGCCGGGCTGCTTAGGCAGAGTGATGCAGTCAGCGCAAGAGCAGCTGCGCGTTTCCATAATCCTTTCATGTGAATCCTCCCTGCCGCAATTCTTGCGGCTCGCGCATGCATGTTTGAGACACGGCTTTTTACTTATCGAATCTTTCCGGTGAATGTGATCGCCACTTCCTGTTTGTTTGTCAGTGTCAGGATGATTTGGATCTTAACGCTTCCGCGTTTCTTTCCTTTGAACGTCAGATCCGTGAAATTACTGTCATCTTCGGCAACCTTGAATCCATTATTCTTGATGCTTTTGACGTTCTTTTTTCCGGAGATCACCGCATAGGCAACTGTGTCAACCAGGTCATACGCCTCATCCTTGATGAAAAGCTGAAGATGCTGGGTTTTGTTTCTTCGCAGCGTAAAGGTTTTTTTGGCCGGATAGGTTCCGTCCAGGATATCTGCTGCCGTATAGTTCGTTTTGGTTCCGGGAGTGGGATTAACCGGCTCTACGGACAACTCCTTCGGGAACTCGCTTCCGATCTTCACGGTGTTGTTGGTTGAATCCATCAGCTTCGGGTTGAAAGCTGACTCCGCCATGGGAAAGGCCTGGGCAAAGTAAGTGGTATACCCGTAATCCAATTTGTGAGGCTGTGTGGGATCTGCCTCATCGAAATCGCTGCTTCCCTTCAGGAAATAGTCATACACGATACGCGATTCCTCATCGTCCCAGGTGGCGTCCACGTAGTACCACTTATCACCGAGGGCAACGATGTTCCATGCATGTCCTTCCGCATCCCGTTCGGTGCCGGCCGTTCCTCCGATATACTTGCAGGGGATCCCTGCCCCTACCAGGAGCTTGTACATGCAGAGCGAATAGCCGTTGCAGAGGACCTTTCCGTCAGTGATGGCTCCGTAGCAGGTACTTACGATATCATCCTGACCACCTGTATAGGTTATTTTTTTGCAGACCCAATCATGGATGGCTTTTACTTTATCATAATTCGTAGCCAGGTTCTGAACCTGAATCTCGTTTTGCAGGATTTCCGGTACATGCTGATTGACATATTCTGTTTGGGGAAGTGTTTCAAAAGGATGAAGTGTGAATTTGACCAATCCGGCAGAATCACCGTAGATAGGTCCCTTTTCCCAGCTTATATTTCCGACGATATAATCGGCGTCATCCGAGGTGTTCGGGTCATCCATCATGGAAATCATACCGTCGATGAAGTCGCCGTCTTCGTTGAAGATATGTTCATCCATCTCCGATTCCGGCATGTTGCACTGCACGTCAAAATTCAGATCACGGCTGAGAAAATGATCCCGGAATGTCTTCGTCAGTTGTTCAAAGGTGTCGGCGGTTTCCGTAGCTGCGAACGCGATCGCGGGGCTACTGAGGCACAGAGATGCAGTCAGCACAAGTGCGGCTGTGCGTTTCCAAAAATGTTTCATTTATTCTATCTCCTTTTTTATGAAAAATGTTCCGGACCGACGGTCCGAAAGATGTTTGGCTTACGTGTTTATGATACAATAAATCAGTGCTTCTGTAAACAATATTTTTGTGTAAATAATGTGAAAAATGATTGCGAACGACCTATAATTGTGGTAAAATATAATAGAATTACGGAAAGTATCAGTTTTCCGAAAAGGGATGATGATAGTCAATAATGAGAAAGAGGGACGGACATGAAGGTAGGATTGGTAGCCTGCTCCAACGGACAAAAATCCGTACATCGTGATGAACTGGGAAAGTTGAAAACCTATCTGGGACTCGAGGGAATTCAGTGTGCGGAAAGTCGCTTTCTGTACGCAAAGGACGGGATATCCGGCGGAACGCCGAAGGAACGAGCCGGGGAGCTGATGATGTTTTATCTGGACAGCTCTGTCGATGTGATCTTCGATATATCCGGTGGAGATATCGCCAATGAGATTCTGGACTATCTGGATTATGATGTGATCCGGAAATCCGGGAAACGGTTCTGGGGTTACTCGGACCTGACCACGGTGATCAATGCGATCTACACCAAAACCGAAAATCCCTCCGTGCTCTGGCAGGCCAAAAACCTTGTATGGAAATCCGCGGAGGAACAGAGACAGCGGTTTCATGATTCCGTGTTGGGAAAAGGAAAATCCCTGTACGATTTTGAGTATCGTTTTTTACAGGGGTCCGAGATGGCCGGTGTCGTGGTGGGAGGAAACATCCGATGCCTGCTGAAGCTGATGGGCACTCCCTACTGGCCCTCGATGGGACAGAAGATTTTGTTGCTGGAAAGCTATGGCGGCGAAGAAGCACAGCTTCGTTCGTATTTTGCGCAGCTGTCCCAGATGGGAGTGTTTCGGAGGATCGCGGGATTGATGCTGGGGACCTTTACCCAGTACGAAAAATCCAGTGCCAGTCAGACGGTGTTTGAGTTGATGAGGAATTATCTCCCGGCGAGATTGCCGGTGGCCAAGACCGAGGAGATCGGACACGGCTCGGATGCGCATGCCATCGTGATCGGGGAGTACGCAAGATTTATCTAGGGAGAATTGGTGATGCAGGATCGGGAAAAGATTATTATTCAAACAAGTATCATAGGGATTCTGGCAAACGTTGTTCTGGTTGCGTTCAAAGCGGTGATCGGCATTCTGGCGAATTCCATCGCTATAGTACTGGATGCGGTGAACAACCTGACGGATGCGATCTCTTCGATCGTGACGATCATCGGCACGAAGCTGGCATCCCGGAAGCCGGATAAAAAGCATCCGCTGGGACATGGCCGGATCGAATTTCTGAGTGCGCTGATCGTAGCCGGTCTGGTGCTCTATGCCGGTATCACGGCACTGGTGGAATCGGTGAAGGGGATTCTGGAACCGGAGGCACCGGAATATCAGACGATAGGGTTGGTCATCATCGGTGTGGCAGTCGTCGTCAAACTGTTTTTGGGCATATTTTTCCGGAAACGAGGGAAGCAGGTGAACTCCGGTGTGCTGGTGGCATCCGGTACCGATGCCCTTTTTGACGCACTGATCTCCATCGGAGTGCTGGCCAGTGCCATTATTTTTCTTACAACGGGGCTGAGTCTGGAGGCCTATGTCGGTGTACTGATCTCGCTGGTGATCATCAAGGCCGGAATCGAAATGATGATGGATACGCTGAATGAGATCCTGGGGAGACGCCTGGATCGGGATTTTCTGAAGGAAATCCGCGATACCATCTGCGAGGAGGAGCAGGTCGCGGGAGCCTATGATCTGATCCTCCACAATTACGGACCGGATCGATACATCGGATCCGTGCATGTGGAAATACCGGATACGATGACTGCGGAGGAGATCGATGAGCTGGGGCGTCGGATCGGTGAAAGGGTGTATGGGAAGCACGGTGTGATCATGGCCGGAGTGGGTATCTATTCCGTGAACACCTCCGATGATGCCATCGTGGAGCTTCGCCGTGGAGTGACGCATCGGATCAACCAGCATGATGGAGTTCTGCAAATGCACGGATTTCATGTGGACCGTGAGAAGAAGAGAGCATATCTGGATTTGATCATGGATTATGATCTGAAGGACCATCAGGAACGGTTCTGCGCGATATGCGACGAGATCCGGCAGGCCTATCCGGAGTATGAATGGGTTCTGACGCAGGATATCGATTTTTAGTCATTATTCATGGAAACTGTTTTGGGAAACACGGGATTGATCCGTGTTTCCTTTGTTTTTTCGGACTTCCTGTAAAAAAAATACTTGCGAAATACATATTAATAAGATATAATACCTCTCGTACGATTTTTCTGAAAGTGAGGTTTTACACAATGAACGAGGATATGATAGAGATCCGCTGGCACGGTCGCGGCGGACAGGGGGCGAAGACGGCCAGTCAGTTGTTGGCGGATGCGGCTTTTTCCGCCGGCAAGTACATCCAGTCCTTCCCGGAATACGGACCGGAGCGAAGCGGAGCGCCCATCACGGCGTACAACCGGATATCGAAGGAGCGTTGCAACATCCATTCCAACATCTATGATCCGGACTATGTGGTTGTGGTCGACGAGACGCTGCTGGAGAGTGTGGATGTAACCGCGGGTCTGAACCCGGAGGGGGCCATCATCGTCAACTCGGCGAAGTCACCGGATGAGATCCGTCCGCATCTGAAGGGATATGCGGGCCGGGTATGTACCATCGATGCCCGTACCATCTCCATCGACTGTCTGGGGCGTTACTTTCCGAATACCCCGATGCTGGCAGCCGTGGTAGAGGTTAGTAAATGTGTGGAAAAAGAATCCTTTTTAAAGGATATGGAGGCTTCCTATTCCCATAAGTTTGCAAAGAAACCGCAGGTGATCGAAGGAAATCTCAAGTGCCTGCGACGTTCCATGAAAGAGGTGAAAGGATGAATAATAATACGATAAAAGCTGCGGATATCCACGAGGATATCGCCTGGCAGGATATGACGACCGGCTGTGAGATTTACGAGCCGGGCACCTCTCGATTGACGATGACGGGGGAGTGGCGATCCCGGACACCGATTTGGGATCCGGAAAAATGTAAGCAGTGCCTGATGTGTACCCCCTACTGTCCGGATGCTTCTATCCCGGTGGTTGGCGGAAAGAGGATGGATTTCGATTACGATCATTGCAAAGGATGCGGGATTTGTCTCAAGGTATGTCCGTTCCAGGCAATCAGATGGGAGGATGAAGGGCGATGAGTATACGAGAAAGACTTTCAGGAAACGAGGCTATCGCTACGGCGATGCGGCAGATCAATCCCGATGTGTTTGCTATGTTTCCGATTACTCCGTCTACGGAGATACCGCAGTTTTTTGCCCAGTATGTCGCGGACGGAAAAGTAGATACCGAATTTATCTGTGTGGAGAGCGAGCATTCTTCGCTTTCTGCCTGTGTGGGAGCGGAAGCGGCCGGTTGCCGCGCCGTGACGGCCACCTCTTCGGCCGGGCTCTCCTTTATGAACGAGGTGTTGTATGTAGCGGCCTCTTCGAGACTTCCCATCGTGTTGGCGGTTGCCTGCCGGGCATTGACAGGGCCTATCAACATCAATCATGATTATTCCGATTCCATGGCGGAGCGGGATTCCGGATTTATCCAGCTCTATGGCGAGAACAATCAGGAGGTGTATGATAACTATCTGATGGCTCACAGGATTGCGGAGCATCCGGATGTACGCCTTCCGCTGATGGTGTGCGAGGACGGATTCATCACCTCTCATGCCCTGGAGAATATCGAGATCGAAGACGACGCCGCTGTGAAACGATTTGTCGGGGAATACCATCCGGAGAATTATCTTCTGAAGGAAGAAAATCCGTTGGCAGTCGGTCCTTACGGAGTTTCCGGTTACTATATGGAGGCTCGTGTGGCGCAGGCTCATGCGATGATGAGGGCGAAAAAGGTTATCCTTGACGTGGCTGCCGATTTTGAAAAAACCTTCGGCCGAAGCTATGGATTTTTCGAAAGCTATCGGATGGAGGATGCGGAGGTTGCCATGGTGATCATCGGGTCTTCGGCCGGTACGGCGAAGGCAGCGGTGGATGAGCTGAGAGAAGAAGGAGTGAAGGCCGGATTGATCAAGCTTCGAGTGTTCCGTCCGTTCCCTGCGGAGGAAATCGCGGAGGCTCTGGCCGGCTGCAAAGCCGTGGCCGTGATGGACAAAAGCGAAGGCTTTTCGGCACACGGAGGACCTCTTTTTGCCGAGGTCTGCGGTGCGATGATCAACGTGAAAGATCATCCGAAGATGATCGATATCGTTTACGGCCTCGGTGGCAGGGATTTCACCGTGAAGGATGCCAAAAGCGTATTCGGTCGTCTGACTCGCGTGGTTGAGACCGGGGAAACCGGACCGGTGTATACCCACATGGGACAGAGGGAGAAAGGAGGCGAGGACTGATGGCTTATAACCTGAAAAAGGAAATGGCAAAAGAAGAGCGCTTCCATGCCGGACACCGGCTTTGCGCCGGATGCGGAGCCGGTATCGTCTGTCGGGCGATGATGCGTGCCGTGAATCCGGAGGATCAGGCTGTCATCTGTAACGCCACCGGATGTCTGGAAGTATCCTCGTTTCAGTACCCGTATACCGCATGGGAGGACTCCTATATCCACACGGCCTTTGAGAATGCGTCCGCGACGGCAGCGGGAGTGGAGGCTGCCTATCAGTTTAAAAAGAAAAAGGGAATCATCCCCGCGGATAAAAACTTCAAAATCCTCGCTATCGGCGGAGACGGAGGTACCTATGATATCGGTTTCCAGTCACTGTCGGGTGCGTTTGAGAGAGGTCATGATTTCACTTATTTTTGCTATGATAACAACGCTTATATGAATACGGGAACCCAGCGTTCCTCCGCAACACCGCGTTTTGCGTCGGCGACGACCACGCCGGCCGGCGTGGAGAGTGTCGGGAAAAAACAGAATCAGAAGGATCTCACGCAGATCATGGTGGCGCATGGTTCACCCTATGTGGCGCAGACTACTTTGTTCGGAACCATGAAGGATTTTCATGAAAAAGCACACCGGGCAATCTATACTGAGGGACCGACCTTCGTTAATGTCCTGACGCCGTGTCCCAGAGGTTGGCAGTATCCTGCCGAGGATCTGAGGGAGCTGTGTCAGCTGGCAATCGATACCTGTGTGTGGCCGCTGTATGAGGTCGTTGAGGGTGAGTATCATCTGACCTATGAGCCGAAGAAAAAGCTGCCCGTCGAGGAGTTTATGAAGCGGCAGGGGAGGTTCGCGCATTGCTTTAAGGCGGAGAATGCTTGGACCATCGAAGCGGCGCAGGAGTATGTTGACAGCAAATGGGAAGCGCTACTGGAGAAGTGCAACTGAATTAGTAGGTGGCTCGATGTACTTTTCTGAAACAGAGTGGATCAACAACTATGAAAGGAGAAATAAATGGCAGAGAATCTATTTACTAATACGCATATCATATCCTGGCTGCAATATTTTTCTGCGAATACGGAGATTGATTTGGAGCATGTCAAGATTCTCGATATAACGAGAAAAAATAAGAATTTGATTCCGACGGTGGAGGCGCATCGGTGCGTGCTGGTGTTTACCGAGGCCGGGGATATGGACATTTTTTATAAGATGTGGAATGTCGGGCTCGGTGATTGTGAGATTATCTACAATGAAGGGAGTGAGCCGGAGGGTGAGGTCAAGAGGAACAAGGTTTCCGAGATGATCGACCGGGGTATCAACGCTTCTGCCGGGATGATCGTGCTGAATCCGAATGCACGCTCGACCATCAAGTTCGGGATGGACAATAAGAAGTTTTATTCCGGCTCCGTGAAGTATGTGGGGTCGGAGATCCGGGCGGTTATCCTTTCCAAGATGCAGATCGATGAGCACAAAAATTTCTGTACGATCTCGGCGGCTTCGATCGCCATCGAGACGGCTTCGATGCTGGGAGACGGTGAGGTTGTAGCGGTTGAGTACAAGGAGCGTGACCGAGAGACCATCGAGGAGAATGTCAATCAGTTCGGCCTGAATAATGTGACGATCATCGACCATGTCGGCGGAGATACGATGAGAGACCTTCCGGTACCGGATACGACGATGCTGGTGGCGTCGGCCAGTATGGAGCAGGAGATTGATTATCTGTTGAAGCTGAACCCGAAGATGGAGTTTGTTATTTATACATTGGATTTTCGCGTAGCTGCCTCCATGAACGATATTCTGGCGAAGTTCGGGATCACGGATGTCACCATTATCCAGATCCAGGTTTCGAAGCTCACCTCGAAAAATGTGTTCGAGAATCAGCCGGCACCGTGGATCATCACCGCGAAGGCGGGAGAGTAAGATTAGTCGGAACAACTTCAATAATAAAAAACCGCACCCTGTAAGGGTGCGGTTTTTTCGTTTTATGAATCCTATTAATTCGTCGAGTAGGCCCGCTTGTAGATCTGGATATTTCCGATCGCGGTTCCCTGCGGAAGGTAGAAGTTGATGTTCTCGGTTTTGGTCTCATTTGGCTTCATATAGAGGCTGATGTTGCGTACATAGATGATATTTCCCGACGCGTCGTAGAATACCACATCAACACTTCCGCTGACATTCTTTTTGGCCGAGTTGGAGATGGTGTACGATACACTGGAGTCCGTCTGGTTTGTGGGGTTAACCGTGATGTTCTTATTCTGATCGGTATACTTGCCGGTGTAAAGAGAACAATCCGTGACATTAACCTTGACGGAGGCAATCGCCGTATCCTTGTAGGAGTAATCCACCAGCCGGTAGAAGGTCTGGTTATTTCCTACATAAGAAGCATAGAAGGATTTTGCCTCCACGACAGTGCCGGTGACATCTGTGAGCTCGTAGTTAACGGTCATGGAGCTCACCATAATACCGGATTTATTGGTGACAGTAATTCCTACGGTAGAGTTGAACTTGCCCGAGGAGGTCTGGCTTGTGAAGAGTGTTGAATTACAACTGAAGGAAGGCTTCTTTACCGTGACATAGAGGTAAAGAGGGTTGCTCTTGGTCTTGATGGTGACAGTAACCTTTCCGGCCTTCTTTCCGGTGACCCTGAGTCTCGTTGAGCTCAGCTTTTTAACAGTTACAATTCCTTTTTTGCTGAGTTTGATGGAGCGGATCGTACCCATAAAAACGCCACGTTCGATCGACTTGCCGGCCTGAAGGATAACGCTTTCTTTGGTTTTTAAATTGGCCTGCGATTTCGGTGCGGCACTTACGACGAGACCGCATGCCAGAGAAGCAGCAACGACGACAGCTCCGAGTTTCTTGGTAAATTTCATTGGTTTTCCATCCTTTCTTTCGCTGAATATCAGCTTTTTTTGATGTCCGCTCATCTGTCGGACTCTACCATTATACTTCAAAAGATAGAAGAAATCAATAGGCGGATTGCTGTTGATTGTTTTGGTTGACGGAAGATTGTTTTCTATGTTATAATGAATTATCTATGGAAAAGAAAAGGATAAGAGGGGGAAAGAGAAACTATGGCAGATATCAAACCGTTTCGGTGCGTTCGTCCGCGGGAGGATCTTGCAAGCCGTGTGGCGGCCTTGCCCTACGACGTGTATAACCGTGCCGAAGCCAAGGTAGAAGTGGAGAGAGAGCCGTTATCGTTTCTGGCCATCGACCGGGCAGAGACATCGCTGCCGGATGAGGTAGACACCTACGATCCGGCTGTATACGCTCACGCAAAGGAATTGTATCAGGAGAGACTTTCGGACGGAACGTTTGTCCGGGATGAGGACAGTGCATATTATGTTTATGAGCTGGTGATGGACGGCCGTTCCCAGGTGGGGCTGGTAGCGGTGGCTTCCATCGATGATTATGTAAGCGGTGTGATCAAAAAGCATGAGAACACCCGTGAGGACAAGGAAATCGACCGGATCACCCATGTGGATACGTTGGGAGCGCAGACCGGGCCTATTTTTCTGGCTTATCGGAGTGATGCCGCGATCGATGCGGTGGTTTCGAAGGCGAGGAAGGGGACTCCGCTGTACGACTTTACCGCAACGGACGGAATTACTCACCGGGTCTGGAAGATCAGTGATGCTACAGATGTAGAAGAAATTGAGGCTGCCTTCCGTAGGATAAAGGCTATTTATATTGCGGACGGTCACCATCGGGCGGCCTCTGCCGTGAAGGTGGGATTGAAGAGAAGAGAGCAGGCTTCCGGGGGAGTGCTCCGTATGGGAGATGAAGAAACCCTGAAAAAGAATGAGTCTACAGAAGTAGAGTCTGATTATTTCCTGTCCGTTCTCTTCCCGCACGAGCAGTTGAAAATCCTGGATTACAACCGTACGGTGAAGGATTTGAACGGACTCAGTGTGGAGGGATTTTTCTCGAAGGTGAGAGAATCCTTCATCGTCAAGGCGATGAACGAGCCGATCTATCCGGACAAAAAAGGATGCTTCGGGATGTACCTCGACGGAAAATGGTATCATCTGATGGCGAGGGAAGAACTGTACAAAGGCAGGGATGCCGTCGGATCGCTGGATGTGTCAATCCTGCAGGATTATCTGCTGGGACCGATCCTCGGGATCGGGGATCCCAGGACGGATAAAAGGATTGATTTTATCGGAGGGATCCGGGGATTGGCTGAGCTGGAGAGAAGGGCGAACGAGGATATGCGGGTTTCCTTCTCCATGTATCCCACGTCCATCACGGAGCTTTTCGATGTGGCGGATGCCGGACTTCTGATGCCGCCGAAATCCACCTGGTTTGAGCCGAAGCTCAGGAGCGGGTTATTTATCCATGAGATTTAAAAAGGGAGTTAAGTACTATGAGTCGTTTAGGTAAATTTTTCCAGATGGACAATCCGGTGATGGTAACGCTGACCCGGATCACGGACATTCTCTGGGTTTCCCTCATTTTTCTTGCGTTTTGTATCCCGATCATCACGATCGGTGACGCCATCACCTCGTTGTATTATGTATGCTCAAAGGTGATCCGACACGGGGAGAGTTATGTGTGGAGGGAGTTTTGGAGAAGCTTCAAGACCAATTTCAAGCAGGCCACGATTTACTGGGTGGCAGTGGTTTTGATCTATACCCTGTTGATCTGGAACATCAACTATCTGGGATTGAATTCCTCGACCAGAGAAGGGATGGGAAGTGTGCTGGCGGCAATCTATCTCGTGGTGATGCTGATCCTCGCCTGCCTGACGCTGAACGTTTTTCCCATTATATCGCGGTTCGATAACAAGTTCACGATGACACTGCGGTTCGGTCTTTTCTGT
The DNA here is from genome assembly GCA_017540125.1 of Eubacterium sp. Classification (GTDB taxonomy): domain Bacteria; phylum Bacillota; class Clostridia; order Lachnospirales; family Lachnospiraceae; genus Eubacterium_F. The sequence continues at coordinate 457 of JAFYBS010000203.1, read as the reverse complement.
ACGTTCCGGCATTGTGTCCATACGTTGATCCTCTTTTTGATGGTATTTTTCTCGGGGATGCTGGTGTATGTGCAGTGGGGAACACCGACGATGATCTTTTCGATCTTTCTTCCGGGACTGGTGGGATTTCTGTCCACTTACCCGATGGATCATGTATTAAAAAAATATCAACCGAAACGGGAATTAAAATACGACGAATCGGGCAATCCGATTCGTATGTGGTATGATGACTGAAAGGAGTGGACACACTATGGCAATGAAAGAGGAAGACCTGATCCAGTGGCCTGAGCTGGAGGCACTGGAGTACGCGGAATGCAGCAATCCCGAGAAGGTACTGGGACCCCGGGCAGTGGATGCGACCCATATGTTTATCGGCGTATTTTTCCCGAATGCTTCGGAAATCAAAGTGAAGATCATGGAGACCGGGAGAAGTTATCCGATGAAAAAAATGTCCCGG
>JAFYBS010000202.1 GCA_017540125.1 Eubacterium sp. | reverse complement strand
CCGTCCCTCACTAAAAATGAATAGATTCCGCTTTCGGTCACGGTGACCAGGTTGTCGACCACATCCCGGGCTATCTCGGGATTACTCCAGTTCGCGTCATCGACAGTCAGGGTTCCCTTGGCGTATTTGACCTCCGTGATGCCGGACAGATCGTTTGCCATAACCTTGATGTTTACCGGTTCGTCCGAGGTGACATAGGAGGAGGGAAGCAGGGACAGACAGGGCGGTTTGACATCCGCCTGAGGCTGTTCCGGAGCTTCGCATTCGAAGTAGCCGTATCCGTTGGCATTGGCGATATAGTTGACATACCAGGGGGATGCTTTGACGACATCCGCACCTTTGTCACCGGTCATGATGAGAAAGCGGTAGTGAGCCGGAAGGTCCAAAGTCCAGTTTGTCGAGTAGCTCAGATCGGTGTAGGAATACTGTGACTGGCCCTTCAGATAATCGGTAACGATATTCTGAAGAAGCTTTTTCCTGTCGGCGATTTTTTGGCTCCAGATTGGCCGGGTGGCGTCGACCTGAAGTGTGGCGGAGTCCAAAAGCTGGTCCGTCACAATCACAAACTGCTGCTCCGGGGTGATGGGAACACCGTTCATGGTCAGTGAAGTGACACGCTCATAGTCGCTGATCCGGTCGCCCCTCATCGAGTAACGGGACGGTACCTGCGGATTGATCGTATATTCGATACCGCCGAAGAGGAAGTAATTTTTCCACTCGCGGACGTTGTCACTGGTGACCAGGGATTCGCCGTTCCGGTTTCGGACATAATCGGCGATGATGGAGTCTCCCCACTGGCTCTGCCCGGAGGTTCCGGGTTGCTGGTAGACGGAAGCGGTCCACTCGATCCACTCCTTCAGCTGGGCACCGGTGATCCAATAGATGTATTCGTATTGCTGATAACGGGCAAAATCCTGGATACGACCGGCAGAGATGGCCCCCGTCACATCACCGTACTCCTGGCCGCTTTCGTTTCCGTACATTCCGTACCGGGTGGCGCAGATCAGTGGAAAACCGGCGAAATCGGGCGCGTTTTGAAGGATATACTGATAGCCGTAGGCACGCTGCGCGTTCTGAACCGGCTGAAGGATCGGATTGGATTCAAGCTGGGCCATATAGGTGGACCAGCGATGCTCACCGATGTCACCGATCTTGACAGAGGAAGCGGCGGTGATTTTCGGGCCCCATTTATCCATCGTCTCGTCGATGGCGGGATCCGGTGTGACGTTGGAGGTTACCTTGCGGATATCGTAGTCCGAGCTGTCGATGCACACATGTCCTTCGGCATCGAAAGACAGATTCAGGTCGACGATTCCCAGAGAGCGGGCCTGCGCGCGCATGACCAGAAAGCGCGTTCCGTTGACCATCCAGGTATTCGGATCGATACCGGGCAGGTAAGAATAGGAACTGTCCGGAAAATAGATATGCTGATGACCGCCGAGGATGACATCCAGCCCGTCAACCTTGGTCATACCGTAACCGGCATTGGCCGCGTTGGGGGAGGGATTCTCGGTTCCCACGCCGGTGTGAGCCAGCGCAACGATGATGTCGGCTCCCTGTTCCTTCAGCTTCTGAACCTCGATGGCTGCGGTTTCACAAAAACCGACGGTCTTCAGCGAGGCAGTGGATTTTTCGGTACGGGAAGAAAGGTTTGGCGGAGCGGCGCCGAAAAGTCCCACCTTGACGATGTGGGTATATCCGTTGTAGTCCACCACTTCTTTTTCGATGATACGGTTTTCCTTTCCGTAGATAAACTCTCCGGAATACTTGGAGGTGACATTGGAAAGGATCACCTTGTCTTTGAGGCCGGAGCCGTTCAGCTGATCGATCAGATAGTCGAGACCGTAGTCGAATTCATGGTTTCCGACTGTAATTGCATCATAATTTAACTTTGCCAGTGCCTTGTAGACAGGCTGGATGGCAAAGGGATCGGCATCGTATATGAAGTCGGTGGTGTAATCCATGATGTTATCGCCGACATCAAAGGCCATGCAGTTCTGGTCGTTCATTTCTCTCCGGGCGACCTTCATCATGGTCGAGATACGATTCAGTCCGCGCACGACGCGGGTCTGGCGCTGGTAGTCCATATCATTGATCTGACCATGTGTATCGGTGGTATACATCAGTCTCAGTTTACCCTTTCCCGGCGGCGGCGGGGTCGGAGTGGGGGTCGGTACCGGTGTCGGAGTGACAGTGGCAGCATCACCGGTAGCCGTGGTTCCGGCAGCGCCTCCTTTTGCCGCGAACACACGGCCGTGAGAAAGAATCAGTATCAATAAAAAAGCAAGTGTCAGAATGATTCCAACACCTATTTCCTTGTGAGCCTTTATTTTTCTCATTCTAAATCAACCTTTCTTTTCTTATATCAATATGTAGTAGTATACACTGTCTTTTTGTCAATTTCAAGACAGTTTTTCTTTCCTTTTGAAAATGGGGCCGGACATAAAAATAAGTTAAAACTAAATAAAACCCTTTACGATTTGGCAAGTTCGTATTACAATAGGGATAACTATCTAATTTGAGAAAGAAAGAATTTCGGAGAAAGGATGAACGCTATGAAGATAATGAAAAGAGTAGGAAAGCTGTGCTTTGTTTGCCTGTTGTTCCTCATGCTGGGCGTGATCGCCGGCCGGAGTGAGTCGAAGGCGGTAAGCACGTACAAGGTAAGGGTCAACAAGCAATGCTGCGTGGTGACGGTTTACAAGTACGATACCACCAAGAGCAAGTATAAGCCGGTCAAGGCTTTTGTGTGCTCGCCGGGATACGCAACACCCGTAGGGACGTATCCTTTAGGTGAAAAAATGCGCTGGCACGTGCTGGACGGCCCCTGCTACGGTCAGTATTGCTCGCGGATCACCGGAGGATTTTTGTTTCACTCGGTGTGGTATTACTCGATGGAAAAGAATACACAATCCTATGTCCAGTATAACCGTTTGGGGACGTTGGCGTCCCACGGCTGTGTCCGGTTGACGGTAGCGGATGCCAAGTGGATTTTTGATAATGTGCCCAGCGGGTCTCCCGTACAGATCTACAATTCGTCCAAACCGGGACCGCTTGGAAAGCCGACGGCGATAAAGGTGACCGGTTCTCAGGGATGGGATCCGACGGATCCGGATCCGGCCAATCCCTACGCGAAGAAGAAACCGGTGATCTACGGGGTGAAGAACCGGACGATCAAGGCCGGGGAGTCTTTTAACGTCAAAGCCGGTATCACAGCGAAAAACACCACCGGATTCAGTGCGACCAACCGGATTAAAACCAAAATTTATTATCGGGCGACGGAACAGGATGAGTATGTTCTTGTGAAAAAGCTGAATACGAAGAAAGGCGGATTCTACAAGGTAGTGTATTCCGTAACGGATGAGATCAATCACAAAGCATCCAAGACGGCGATCATCACCGTGAAGTCGGATAGCAGGATCAAGAGCATCACGCTTTCGGATACGGAAAAGACAATCTATGTAGGAGGACTGGAGAGCCAGGGACAGTTTGTTCTCAGCGCGAAGAAGATCACACCGGCCGACGCGCCGAACCAGACGCTGGAGTTCAGCAGCGCGTCAACGAAGGTGGTAACGGTAGATGAGGACGGAACCGTCAAGGCGGTAGCTCCGGGTAAGGCGTATGTCACAGCCAAGACTACGGATGGTTCCGGCGTAACAGCGAAGTGTCTGGTGACGGTTGAGCAGCTGGTAACAGAGGTTCGGCTTACGGTTCCCGGCAAGAAACTGGAGATCGGCCGTTCGATGCAGGCCAAGGTAACGGTTTTGCCGGAGGATGCGGCAGATAAAACCGTGACGTATACATCCAGCAAACCGGAGGTGGCTACGGTAAGCGAGACCGGTAGTATAACGGCGGTCGCAGTAGGAAAGACCACGATCAAAGTGACGGCAAACGATCCCGGGAAGAAGATGGTGAAGGTGACGATCACGGTATACGATCCTCAGGATCCCGGAGCAGTCAGCGGAAGCGCAGCCAAGCTGGCGATAGCGGAGGATGCCGCGGCGGAAACTCCGGCCGAAGAACCCGTTACTTTTGTCACGAAAAAGAATACGGTTCGGAGGGTGTCCCAGGATATCAGCGACCGGAAATATGATGACTGGTGGAAACAGAGATAAAATGAGGAGAAATCATGAGTGAGAGTTATAACCCGAAAACCATAGAAGCCAAGTGGCAGAAAATCTGGGAGGAAGAGAAGGCCTTCGCGGCGACAAATGACTACGACAAGCCGAAGTTCTACGCGCTGGTGGAGTTTCCGTATCCGTCAGGGCAGGGACTGCATGTCGGTCATCCGCGCCCCTATACGGCACTGGATATCGTTTCGAGAAAACGTCGTATGCAGGGCTACAATGTCCTGTTTCCCATGGGTTGGGACGCGTTCGGACTTCCGACAGAGAACTACGCCATCAAAAATAAGATCCATCCGCGCGTGGTAACAGAGAATAATGTTGCCCGCTTCAAGGGGCAGTTACAGGCTTTGGGATATTCCTTTGACTGGGAGCGGGAGGTAAACACCACCGATCCGGATTACTATCACTGGACCCAGTGGATATTTTTACAGCTGTTCAAAAAGGGACTGGCTTACAAATCGGAGATGCCGATCAACTGGTGCACCTCCTGTAAATGCGGTCTGGCGAACGAAGAGGTAGTGAACGGCGTCTGTGAGCGATGCGGTTCTCCGGTGGTTCGCAAGGTGAAAAGCCAGTGGATGCTGAAAATCACGGAGTACGCTGATAAGCTCATCGATGATCTGGATGATCTGGATTATATCGAGCGTGTCAAGGTGTCGCAGAAAAATTGGATCGGTCGTTCTTATGGTGCCGAGGTGGATTTTCAGATCAAGGGCAAGGATGAGAAGCTGACGGTTTATACCACCAGACCGGATACCCTGTTCGGAGCTACCTATATGGTAGTTTCACCGGAGCATCCGTACCTGGATAAGTACAAGGATGAGATCACCAACTGGGATGCAATCCTGGATTATCGTGAGCAGGCAGCGAGAAAATCGGATTTTGAGAGAACCGAACTGGCCAAGGATAAAACCGGTGTCGTAATCGAAGGACTGGTTGCGGTTAATCCGGTAAATGATACCGAAATCCCGATCTGGGTTTCGGATTATGTGTTGATGGGTTACGGAACCGGCGCGATCATGGCGGTTCCGGCGCACGATACCCGTGACTGGGAATTCGCGAAAAAATTCGACCTCCCCATCATCGAGGTTATCGCGGGAGGCGATGTTCAGAAGGAAGCGTTCACGGATGTGGAGACCGGAACACTGGTCAACTCCGGATTTTTGAACGGAAAAAGTGTGGCAGAGGCGAAGCAGGCGATCACGGAATGGCTTACCGAAAAGGGATTGGGAAAGGCCAAAAAGAACTTTAAGCTTCGTGACTGGGTGTTCTCCCGTCAGAGGTACTGGGGGGAGCCGATTCCCATCGTTCATTGTGAAAAATGCGGTTATGTGGCAATTCCGGAGGAACAGCTTCCGCTGACCCTGCCGGAAGTGGAAAATTATGTTCCCACCGATAACGGGGAATCGCCTCTGGCAAACTGTACGGACTGGATCGAGACAACCTGCCCGTGCTGCGGAGGCCCGGCAAAAAGAGAGACGGATACGATGCCGCAGTGGGCGGGATCGTCCTGGTATTTCCTGCGGTATATCGATCCGAAGAACGATCAGGCTTTGGCAGATCCCGAGGCCCTGAAGTACTGGCTGCCCGTAGACTGGTACAACGGCGGAATGGAGCATACGACACTCCACCTGCTGTATTCCCGTTTCTGGCATAAGTTCCTCTATGATCAGGGAGTGGTTCCGACGAAGGAACCGTATCAGAAGAGAACGTCGCATGGTATGATCCTGGGTGAGAACGGCGAGAAGATGAGTAAAAGCCGTGGAAATGTCGTGAATCCGGATGATATCGTAAGGGATTACGGGGCAGATACGCTCCGAACCTATGAGATGTTTATCGGTGCCTTCGACGCGGCAGCGGCCTGGTCGGAGAACGGAGTCAAGGGATGCCGGCGTTTTCTGGACCGTGTGTGGAAGTGCGCGGATATGGTTACGGAGGAGAGCGGAATCTCCGCTGATTTGGAAACGAAGGTACACCAGACCATCAAGAAGGTCAGCTCGGATTTCGAAACGCTGAAGTATAACACGGCAATTGCCGCTATGATGGAGCTGGTGAATGAGTTTTATAAAAAGGGTTCGGTAACCCGGGATGAGTTCAAGACATTGCTGATCCTGCTGAATCCGGTTGCTCCGCATATCACGGAGGAACTGTGGCAGCAGCTCGGTGAGAAGGATTATATCTTCCGCCAGACCTGGCCGGAGTTCGATGAGGCGAAGACGAAAGAAGCGGTCATCGAGATCGGTGTTCAGGTGAACGGCAAGGTGAGAGGAACGGTTTCGCTTGCGGTGGATGCTGACAAGGACGAGGCGCTGGCGGCCGGAAAGGCTGCGGTGGCGGATAAGCTCGAAGGGAAGCAGATTGTCAAGGAGATCTATGTTCCCGGGCGGATACTTAATATCGTTGTTAAGTAAGGAGTTTACCATTGCTGCGAAAGATAGCTAAGAAAGTGGCGATATTAATGTATCGCGTGATGAATACTATTCTGCCGGTGAAGAAGAAGCGGATCGTGTTTTCTTCGAGTGTGGGGAAGAGTTATTCGGGTAATCCGCGGTATATCTATGAGTTTATCAGAAAACAGAAATATGATGAAAAATGGGAGTGCATCTGGTTCTATGAGAAGGAACCGTTTCGCATTCCCGGTCATGTGAAGCAGGTACGATACAAGACGTTGTCGTATCTGCGGTATATGGCAACGGCGCGGGTATGGATTTTTGACGGAAGACAGCCCGCGTTTTTGCGTAGAAAGCCGAAAACCTACTATATCCAGACATGGCATGGGACTCCGCTGAAGAAGCTCGGGACGGATCTCGAGGCGGTTTTCATGTCCGGCGGGCTGGATTTAGCGACCTACAAGAAAAACTTTACGGATAACGCCCATACCTGGGATTATCTGATTTCGCAGAACCCCTTTTCCACAGAGACGTTTCGCCGGTGCTTTGATTTCAAGGGAAAGATGTTGGAGTTTGGGTATCCGCGGAACGACATCCTCATCCGGAAAAATACCCCCGCCTATGTCGCCAAAAAGCGGCAGGCGATGGGAATTCCCGACGGGAAAAAGGTTCTGCTCTATGCGCCGACCTGGCGGGACGATGAATTCACGGGCGAGCAGAAATACAGCTTCCGTCCGGCGATGGATTTTGACAAAATGCAGCGGGAGCTGGGGGACGACTACGTCATGCTGGTGAAGTATCATTACCTGATCCAGGATGCCATCGACTGGTCTCCCTACGAAGGCTTTGTCCTTCCTTTTGACCAGACCGAAGACATCAGTAAGCTCTATCTGGTGGCTGACGCCCTTATCACGGACTACTCCTCCGCGATGTTTGACTACAGTCTCCTGAAGCGGCCGATGTTTTTCTTCGCCTATGACCTGGAAAAATACGAAAACACCCTCCGCGGCTTCTACTTCAGCTACGAGGAGCAGATGCCCGGTCCTATCGTCCAAACCACGGATGAGTTGATCGCTTCCATCCGTAACTATAGCATGGCGCACTTCGATGAGAAGTATCGTCGCTTCACGGATACATATAATCCTTTTGATGATGGTTTCGCTTGCGCCAAGGTCTTCGACCTCATTAAAAAGTTTGTAGGAGATGGAAAACAAAACCACATTCTCTCAAACTGAAAAAACGCGGAGCTTTCTGATTATGCTGAATTGTTAATCGAGGAGCGGCGTTCATATGCATTTTGAGAGTGCTTCAGACGCACGAGTCAAAATGCATATGAACATTTGCGCTCCGAGCCACCAACCAATTCAATTTCTGAAGAATGGAGGATTTGCATGGGAAAATTCTTATCAATGAAAGACCAATTGACTCTGGAGGAAAAGTCCGCCCTGATCCATGCGGCGACGGTTTTCGATTCCGGCGGGGTGGAGCGCCTGGGCATCCCGGGACTTCGCACATCCGACGGACCGAACGGCGTGCGCCAGGACTTTGAGGACGACAGGATCGTTCCCATCGGGGACACAACGGAGTTTGTGACATGGATGCCCTCCAACACCTGTCTGGCCACCACCTGGAACCCGGAACTGGCCGGTCGTTTCGGCGAGGTACTGGGCGAGGAAGCCAGAGGCCGTGGCAAGGACGTGATCCTCGCGCCCGGCATCAATATCAAACGAACACCGCTCTGCGGCCGGAACTTCGAATATATGAGTGAGGACCCTGAGCTTGTGAGTGAGCTGGTGGTACCCCTGATCCGGGGAATCCAGAAAAATGATGTGGCCGCCTGCGTCAAGCACTATGCCCTGAACAACCAGGAGCTGGAGCGACTCTCCGTGGAGGCGGTCATCGACGAGAAGACACTTCAGGAGCTGTACCTCCCCGCCTTCAAAAAGGCCGTTCAGGACGGTGACAGCTATTCCATCATGGCTGCCTACAACCGGTACAACGGCGAATACTGCTGCTGCAACAAGCACCTTCTCGTGGATATCCTTCGCGAGATGTGGGGATATCAGGGTGTCGCCATCTCTGACTGGGGTGCCGTGCAGGAGACGGATGCCACGGCGGATCATGGAGTAGACATCGAAATGAGCGTCGCACCACCCTTCAATGAATATTTCCTGGCGGATCCGCTGATCGCGAAGGTCAAGGCCGGCGAAATCCCCGAATCCAAGCTGGATGAGAAGGTGGAGAGGATCCTCCGCATGCTGGACAAACTGAAAGTGGACGAGCCGGACCGGAAGCAGGGCGTCTACAACACCCCGGCCCATCAGCAGGTTGTCGAGGAGGTGGCGGAAGAGGGCATCGTCCTTCTGAAAAATGATAAGAACCACCTTCCGCTTTCACCCTTGAAAAAAGACGGAAAACCGAAGAAAATTATGGTGGTCGGCGATAACGCTACGAGAAACAACGGAATCGGCGGCGGTTCCTCCGAGATTAAAATGCTTTATAACATCACTCCCATGCTGGGACTGAAGATGACCCGCGGAGGCGATGTGAGCTATACCTGGATGCCCGGCTACTATGTGGATAATGAAAAGCATCTCTCCGTCAACGATGAATGGCAGGAGATGAGCGAGGAGCGGGCCGAGGATTTCAGTGGAGAACAGCCGAAGCTTTCCTATGCCGAGATCGTGTCGATGCTGGTGATGTACGAGCCGCCGAAGCTTGAGGGAGAGGAGGCCAAAAAAGACTATGAAGAGCGGATCCTCCCGCATCAGAAAGAATACCGCGAGGAGGTCCTGAAGGCCATCCCGGACTACGATGAGATCATTTTTATCGGAGGACTGAATCACGCCGACGATGTGGAAGGCTATGACAAGACCACACTCGCATTACCCTATGCGCAGGATGAGCTGATCTCCGCTATGGCGGACGCGGCCGGTGAGAAGCTGACGGTGGTGCTGATTTGCGGCTCGGCGGTGGAGATGCCCTGGGCGGACAAAGTGCACAGCTTGCTTCAGATGAGCTACGCCGGACAGAACGCCGGCACGGCGCTGGCGAAGGTGCTTTACGGTGATGTGAACCCCTCCGGAAAGCTCCCCGAGAGTTATCCATACAGCCTCGCCGATACGCCGACGGAGAAATACGGGTCGTATCCCGGTACATTTTTCCTGGACACAGGGGAAGAGATATCGGATGAGAAGGTGAGGGAGATGGGGCTGAAGGCCTATCAGACCGGCCATCGTCGCTGCGAGTACACCGAGAAGCTGATGGTGGGCTATCGCTACTATGAGACCGAGAAGGTGGAGGTTCGCTTCCCCTTCGGATACGGGCTTTCCTATACCGACTTTGACATAACAGACTGTGAGACAGAGGTTTACGGCAACCTCGGAAACGACCTGGCCATCGAGGTGCGCGGCATTCTGAAAAATACGGGCGCCCGCGCCGGCAAGCAGGTGGTACAGCTCTATATCGGATCACCGGAAAAGGATCAGCCGGTGAAGCTTCTGAAGGACTTCGTGAAGCTGAGCGCCGCACCGGGAGAGATCGTTCCCTTCCGTCTGTCTCTGACCGAAGAGGATCTGGCCACCTTCCATACGGAGGATAACGCGTTTTCCACCGTGAGCGGTGAGTACAAACTCTACGTGGGAACCTCGGTGAAGGATATCACCTATGAGACAAAAGTCAGCATATGATGTGAGGCCCTCCGGAGAAACCGTATTTCAATAACCGAACAACCTGTCAGGTCCGGCGAAGCCGGGCCTGATATTTCACAAGATGAAAGGAGATTTTTTATCATGGATTTAATACCCAGCTTTTCCGTAGACCATACCGAGATCGTTCCCGGTATTTTTACCAGTCGTGTGGACGTGCTTGGAGAATACTACGTCACGACCTATGACATCCGTGTGACCAAGCCGAATGTGGAGCCGGCAGTGGATGTGGCGGCGATGCACTCGCTGGAGCATCTGATCGCTACGTATCTCCGGAACGACCCGGAATGGAAGGATGAGATCGTCTATTGGGGTCCGATGGGATGCCTGACCGGGTTCTACCTCATCATGAAGGGAAACCGTGATCCGCGGGAGATTTATGATCTGGTGTTGAACGCGTTCAAGTCGGTGGAGGGCGCCGAGGATGTGCCGGGCGCGAGCGCGGTAAACTGCGGAAACTACCTGATGCACAACCTGACCTTTGCCAAGTGGCATGCCAGAAAGTTCGCGGAATACCTCACCGCTCATGCCGGCCGGGATGAGATTTTCGAGTATCCCAAGACCGAGCGACTCGTCACGGAGGACGGCCAGAATTTCTACGATTCATAAGCTGCCACTACATCATCACCATCACATTTGATTTAAACACGCCGTTCTCATCGGAGAACTCGGCGATCCCGTCATACCGCTCGGCAATCGAGCGGATGGAAGACAGACCGATACCGGACCCGTTGCGGCGGGTGGACAGGTAGCGGTCTTTTCTTTTGCGGAGCGTCCCGGTGTACGGGTTGGTCATCACGATCAAAAGAGAGGCATCATCCCCCGCCGTGGTCACGGACAGTGCGATGTAGCGCTTTCCCTCCTCTACCTCGCGGCAGGCGGCGATGGCGTTTTCCAAGAGGTTACCGATGATGTTGCACAGATCGACGTCGGAGATCGAGATCTCCATCGGCATTCGGATATCCCACCGCTCCTTAATCCGGCTGTTTTTCGCTGCTTCATGGTAGTAATTCAGCAGCGCATTGACCGCGATATTGCTACAGTAGTCAACGGATTCCTTCTGTGGCATCTGTTCGTTGTATTTTTTCAGATAATCCTGAACAGCGGAGATATCGCCGCTCTCGGCCAGCCCCTCCAGGATACGTATGCTCTGCCGGAAGTCGTGCCTTGACGCCGCGCTGAGCTTGATGTATTCCTGCTGCTTGATGTACTGCGTTTCCTGCATTTCCAACATCCGGTTCCGCTCCTCCGTCTCGCGCTCACGGACCATCCCCGACACGATGAAGTAGAAGCTCAACGTCAGCAGAACCAGTGTCACCAGCATCATCGAAACGACGATGATATATACCCGGAAAACATTGTTGGTATACAGCGTCTCATAGTGAAGCGGACGGATGATCACGTTGATCGCCAGAAAAATGCCGGAAAGGATCAGCGTGATATACCAGACGATGGGGAGATTCAGGGAGTCGATCAGCACCGTGCCGAAGCGTGTCACCGGAAAATAGGAGATGGCCGCGACGACAAGGCCGAGCCCCAGCTGAAACAGGCCACTCTCCAGGTTGAAGGTATCCGCCCCGGAATCCGGATGGAGCCACGCATCAAACATGATAGCATAATTGGTAAACAGTGACATCAACGCACAAATATAGACAAACGTGGTCAGTGATTTGGCGACAGGCACCGTCAGGCTTTTATGATAACAAAAGAAAAACAGAACAAAGAAAACAAAGTAAAAAGTGTTCGGCGACGTATCAAAATAACAGGTCAGCCATGACAGCAGTAACAGGAAGACCAGTAAAAGAGGTGGCGCGAATCGGAGAGTCTTTGAGACCCCGTACCGCAGCTGATTTTTCATCGGCAGGTAACAAAGAATTGCCGCCGGAATCAGGATGGCGTAGTCGATAGCGACCGCCGGAAATTTATCAAAATCCATCGTCACAGCCCTTCCTCCCGAAGCTTCTCATCCTGTCCGTCTCTGGCCCGGTTCAGGACATAGTTTTTCCATTTTTCCTTTACGTCTTTTCCCTTTTTTTTGGTGAAGAGCGGGTAGGTTGCGCCGCCCCGCAGGATGCACTCGGTGTCGGTCAGGCGGCTGATGTAGTCCATGTTGACGAGAACCCCGCGGTTGACGGACAGAAACCGGTTTTCATCGGCCAGTTCCTCACACACACCGGAAAAGGTCCGGCGGGTGCGGTGCTCGGTCCCGGTCTTGTCCGTGATTGTCAGGTAATTGGTGCCGTCGGTGCCGATGGAAACGATGTCCGCGAGCGGCAGCACAAAGTCCACCTTGTCCGAGCTGAAGGACAGCGTCTTCGCGTGGAGCTCGGTCTGCCTGCGCAAAAGATCATCCATCATCCCAAAGAGCCTCTTTTTCTCAACCGGTTTCCGGATATAGTCGTAGGCATGGATGGAAAGCGCGGCCCCCATATGATCCGAGCTGGTGGTCAAAAATACGATCGGCGTATCCGGATCGGAACGCTTCAGCTGCTCCGCCACATCGATCCCGGTCATGCCGTCCATATAAATATCAAGAAAAATAATCATGTACCGGAACGCTTCATAGTTTTCTAAAAATGCCTCGCCGCTGGTATATTCGTCAAAACTAAAAACCAGACCGTCACGCCCGGCATACTCCGATAACAGACCTTTAAGCGCATTCGCCTCGGCTTGCCTGTCATCAACAATAGCTATGTTCATATTTGTCCTTTCATGCCGCGATTTTTGCGGCTCGCGCATGCATGTCGCGTCAGGCACTCCTGTGCCATCCCGATACATCATAGCATATAAATGCGCCCTCGTCCACTTGATATTTTTTAAGATTTGCCATACTTTTGACATTAAAACCGGCACTTTATCCCAAAACGTGACTTTTTATCCCAGAAATGTTTACAACCCCATTTTATATGATACAATACGAGCAGGTTGAAAAAAGAGGAGGAGCAGACGATGATCGATGCCATTATATACACCAAAGACGACGGGGAATACGAGCTTCTGAAGGGCATCCTTTTAGAGGAGCAGAAAAATGCTGAGGTCTCCCGCGCGGTACTGGACGGATTCACGCACTACGACCGGCCGTACGATATCGCGGTGATCGCCCTGGAGGGAGCCGCGGGGATGAACGAAGCCCTTGAGATCAAGGAGCGCTTTCCCGACACCCGGATCCTATGGGTCACGAGCGATGAGGATTTCGCGCAGATCGCGATACGGAATCACATCTATGATCTTATCAAGAGGCCGTACGAGCTTGACCGGCTTCGGGAATCCATCCGGAACGTCGTCTCGCTCTGTCCCAGCCGGTTTCTGTACCAATCGGACGGGAAGGGTGATTATATGACATCGTTGCAGGATCTGAACCGGGAGTGGATGAGAGAGCACCCGGTGGTGGGAGCCTAGAATAATAAGCCGATGAGTCGGAAAGCACGGATGAATAGATAGTTAAAGAAGGAGACGATGAGTGATGAAAAGAACAGGAAAAAACCTGCTGAAAAGTATGTTGGCATTCGTGACGACGATTGCCCTGGTCCTGGGAGCTCTGCCCATAGACGGACTCGTACCGGTGTCGCAGGCGGAGGAGCCGGAGGCCGGCCAGACGCTGACGGCCGTCAGCTATCTGGATAAAGACGGACAGGAACAGACCTGTGAGTCGCCCGGTGTCCTCTCGGTATCGGGAGGTGCGGTTGTTTTGTCGGTCTCCGGGGATGAGACTGTCCTCTCGGACTCGGAAAGTGCGGCTGAACTCACACCCGGCTGGTATTATGTCAGTGAAAATATCGATTTTGAAAACTCCGTTATCCTGAAAGGAAAGAACGGAGAGTCGGCGGACTATCATATCATCCTCGCGGACGACGTAACGATGAACATAGGAACAAAAGAGGCTCCGATCACCGAAGGGGTCGGTTTGGGCTGTTCCGATACTGAAAAAACCGGTATCAATCTCAACATATATGCCCAGTCGACGGGTGACCATGCCGGACAGCTGAATATATATAACGGTTCCAATAACACGGCAATAAACGTCGATCATCTCACAATAAACGGTGGCAAAGTCACGGCCAATGCGGATGCCGTTTCTGCTGCCAACGCCATAAATGCGAATGACTTCACGAT
>JAFYBS010000201.1 GCA_017540125.1 Eubacterium sp. | reverse complement strand
TTTTTTTTCTTTTTCTTTTTATAGATTTTGAAGGTTCTGGTTACCGAACCTTTGTAGTTTCCGATCCCTTTGATCGTAATCTTCGCCGTCCCGGGTTTGATATTCTTACTATAGGTTACGTTATAATCGCTGTCCTTTTTGATATCAAATCCGTTAACCGTCACCGTGAACTTCGGTTTGATGCTTTTTCCGGTCCATTTATACTTCGCTTTCAGACCGGAAACCCCGCAATTCTCAACGGAATCCCGGACAATGATAAATGTCTTCTGGTAGCTTCCGACGTAACCGGCCCCCTCCACCGATGTGATGGTCACGGTACCGGTACCGACATTGAGATTGTTGGCATAGTTTACCCGGTAATGAACATCCTTCGTCAATGTGGTTTCCCCAACCTTCACCACCGGAACCGGTTCGATGGCCGAGTGGGTATACACATATCCCTTTTTGATATTGGAAACAAACGCAAAGCCGATATCTTTTGAAAGCTCTCCATAGGTCTTGATGGCAGCCACCAGGACCGGATAGTTTTTGACCAGGGATTTCTGCACTGCCGTCAACGCTTCGTATTCTGTCTGGGCTGCTTTGATCTTGTCACCCGAGGTAGACGTGACCGTACCGATACGGGAAATCAAAGTATCCACCCGGTTCGCCTTGTTCAGATCATCGGTATAAGTACCGTATTCCAATGCCTGGATATATTGCTCATACAGACTGCCGAAATATGCCTTGGCCTGTTTGTTCAGCCCGGCTACCGCGGTTTTGATGCTGTTCAGCTCGGTTTTGTCCTCTGAGGTCGGTGACATCATCAGCGCATCGACACGCTGGCGGAGCTTCTTGGCTGTTGTAGCGTCCTTATAGCGTTCCTCCAGTGTGGTGTTTCCGATCAGATGATTGTATACGTCGGTTTTGGTCTGGTTCAACTTGACCAGCTCGTTGCGAAGAGGCTCGATCACGGTCGACAACTTGTTGCATACACTTTCGTTTTCGATGGCGAGTGCTTCAAAAACCCGATCCTGATAGGTCCGGTAAACCATATAAATATCCGTCAGTTTGGTCCGGTTATCGATGAACGATTCGATCCCGGTGTTCGGATACAACTTGAGCAATGCGTTATAAGCGGTTTCCGCCGCCTGAAGCTTCGGTAAAAATGTATTCTTGTATTCCGTTTCATTTTTCGGGTACGTGATGGCATCGATCAGGGCTTTTACCTGGGATACCGTTGTGCTGACCGGCATGCTGTTATTCAATTTCTCGAGATCATCCGCCGGAATTCTCTTCTTTTCCGCATCCGTCAGTGTCGCGTATTTGTTATAAACGTCAATCGCCCGGGTAACCTCCTCCGGTGTGGATGGATTGGCAGGAAGCGAACCCAGTGCCGAACGAAAAGCTTTGACGTTCTCGTACTGCCTGATCAAAGGCAGGATACCGTCACTTCCGTTAAAAAGAGAACGAATGAAGGTATCTGCCTCTACCTGACTACCCAGGCCACCGCTTGCCGTACTCCCACAAAGCTTTTTATAAATGGCATACAAACCGAGCGGAGTTCCGGTACCGGTCTCCACTTCCTCAAAGCTTCGTTCAATGATATCGGTCTGGGGAAGGCTGGTATCACTGATGTACTCCCTCAGCCGGACCACATAGGCATATTCCAGATCGCAGGTGATCAGCATATCCTTGTAGCAGGCCAGATAGGTTTTGGCCATGCTTCTCGCCGGGAGGATCGTCGCGTCCGTATCGCTGACGGTGAAATTAAAATCCTGTAAAAAGTTGGTCGTATCGGTTTTGGTCGCAAAACCGTCCAGAAGAAAATCTCTGTTTTTGTCTTTATCACTGACATTGGCACCGACAAGAACGTTCCACAGCTGTCCGTTGACTGCCATTTTGTCAAAGGTGTCGTAGTACTTGTCAACGGCTTTTTTTACACTGTCTTCACTGGGCACCAGATTGGAACTGTTATCTACCTTACCGATCACTTCATTGATGTAACTCTGGACATTGGCCGCCGAAAGAGAATACCCGATGTAATGGTAGATCTTCCGAAGCGCCAGCTTGGCTGTTTCATACAGGGAATCCAGATTCTTTACACGGCTCAGCAGCTGCTGGCTTTTGTATTTCTCCTCACTCTCCGTACTCTCCGCGTATTCTTTCGCTTTCGCGTAGATTCCCAGCGCGGAATAATAGCCATTATAAGTACTGATGAGATCTCTGACCCGGAGATACTGATTCTGAAAACGTGTTTCCGTGATCACGATGTTCAGCATCACGAGAATCTCATCCAGAAGATTTCTGGCCAGGATGTATTTGATCCGGCTTATCGTGGCTGCCGTGTCTCCATCGACGATAGCACTCCCCTTCGTCCCTCCCGGAAGATCGAAATCCGTTCTGGACTTCCATGCCTCATTTTTGTATGTATAGGTCATGGCACTATAGGCCAGTTCCAGCTCAGTGACCTCCGCCAGCGTCATCGTCGCCTCGTCCTTCGCGGCGGACACCGGTGCCGGCGCCAGTTCGGCCAGCAACGCAAATAACAAAACGAAGACAATTCCACTCCGAATTCTTCGTATCAATCCTTTTCCTTTCTTCTCCATATCCCCGTCATCCTTTCACAGAAAACACTACATATGGCTACATACTCATAGTATATCCTACCATTTTGTTAAAGAAATGGCAAGGATTTATTAACTCCTTTCCCAGGTAGTTCCCTCCCGGGTATCCTTCAGGGTTATCCCCTTCGCTGCCAGCTCATCCCGAATCGCATCCGCTGCGGCAAAATCCTTTGCTTTCTTGGCTTCGGCCCTCTTGGCAATCATTTCCTCCACATAGGAAGCCAGCTCATCATCCACGGATTCCTCCGGTGCCCGAAACGCCCGCCCGAGATCCAGGGAAAGCACCTCGTCAAAGCGAAGTACCAGAGCCGCTTTGGTCGTATCGTCGGTATCTGCCTTCAAAACATCATAAAGCGCCGTGATGGCCGAGGAAGTATTGATATCGTTTGCCAGGCTGCCGGCAAAGTTTTTTTCCCATTCCAGGTAGACGGACTCCTCGACTCCCTCCGGAGCCTGTCCGGCCTTCCGAAAATCCGGTCCTTCCGCACAGGCAAACTGCCACTTCTCCATCGCGTCGACGGAAGGATTCAATCTGGATATTCTCGCCACCAGCTTATCGTAAGCGGCGGATACATTATCCAGCGCATCGAAGGAGAACTCCAGCGGTTTCCGGTAATGACTCTGCAGGCAGAAAAAGCGGTATACCATCGGGTCATAATTCTTCTCCTCCAGCGAGGACACAGTCAGAAACCCACCCGCCGATTTTGCCATTTTTCCGGAAGAGGTATTCAGGTGATTCACATGGAACCAGTAGTTGCACCATTTGTGACCGAAGGATGATTCACTCTGGGCAATCTCGTTCGTATGATGCGGAAAAATGTTATCTACTCCGCCACAATGGATATCGAGATACTCACCCAGATGTTTTTTACTGATACAGGAGCACTCGATATGCCAGCCGGGATAACCGAGTCCCCAAGGACTCTCCCATTTTAACTCCTGGTTTTCAAACTTGGATTTGGTAAACCAGAGAACGAAATCCGCTTTATTTTTTTTGTTGACATCCTCCTCCACGTCATCCCGGGCACCGACCACAAGTTCTTCCTCGTTCTGAGCAGAAAGGACATAATACTCTTTCAGTTTGGAGGTATCAAAATACACATTCTCCCCGGCAACATAGGCAAAGCCTTTATCCAGCAGAGTCTGTATCATCTCGATAAACTCCGGAATGCAGTTCGTCGCAGGCTCTACCACGTCCGGCCAGCGGATGTTCAGCTTTTCCGCATCCGTCCTAAACGCGTCGGTATAAAACCGGGCGATATCCATCACGCTTTTGTGTTCACGTTTCGCACCGGCCAGCATTTTATCCTCACCGGTATCACCATCGCTGGCCAGATGACCGACATCGGTGATGTTCATCACCCGCTTTACATCATAGCCGACAAACCGGAGTGTCTTCTCGAGGACATCCTCCATGATGTAGGTTCTCAGATTCCCGATATGCGCATAATGATATACCGTCGGGCCACAGGTATACATACCGATTTTCCCGTCCTCGTTCGGAACCAGCTCCTGCACGCTTTTTCCGAGAGTATTATAAATGTTTACCGTTAAGTCTAACATAGTATTCTATCCTTTATTCTTATAAAAACGAGTCACGGGACAGGAAAACCCTGCCCCGAATCTCTTCTGTCGTTATTTACATGGATTATTTCGGCTCCCAGAAAAGTCCTTTGGCGAAATTCGGCTGACGGTACGTCAACTGCCCGTCGGAAGGGTTCAGCATATCATCGATCATCTTCTGTTCCTTATCATCCTCCTCCTTCAGGGGAAGGTTCCACTTCGTTGTTCCGTCATCCTTAAAGGTATAGAACTGACCGAAGTCTTCGGAGAACAATTCAAAGGCAACATTTTTATTGGTGACGATTATCTGCTGGTAAGGAGCCAGCTTTGCATCGTTGGTTGTATTGATCGTAAGGACACGATCCACGGCACCGGGAATTCCGGCCTTCACTGCGGTTCCCTCTACCTGGGCTGTAACCACCGGATCCCATGCCTGACCGTCATAATTGGAAGCCTCTCCGTACCAGTATAACCATTCTTCGACCGGTATATCATCCTTTGTGGACGGAAGATAGCGCTCCACACTCTGGGGCAGACCGGCATACTTCCCGGTTTTGAAAAACCGCATGGTTACCCGGGTATCACCGTAACTGAAGTAATACACCATCGTGGTGTCCTTCTCCCCGTTCATCGTGAACTCATCTTCCGCTGTTTCCAGTTTTTTGATATCTTCTGTTTCCAATGTGGAGTCGACAAATTTACCGTTATCGTCCATCGCCATGGAAAGCATGGGACATGCAAACTCGATTCCGAACTTTGATCCGCGGAACCAGTTCCAGTCCTCTGCCTGATAAGTTTTTCCTGTTTTCGGATCATTCACATCGGGACCGAATACATATCTTTTGACAGCCGGATCGGAACTGTATTCCTTCCCGATCTTGTCGTAGGTCATGGAAAAAGCAAGTCTCTTGTTCTGAGCCATCTCTGCGTTGTCATCCCGCTTCATCACCGTTGTTTCGTAATACTCATCATAATACGTCGTATTGAAATACAGGTCTTTTGAAAGATAGGTTGTCGCTTTATCTTTCATCGCCGGAATTTCCGTATTCGGAACCTTCTTAAACTTCATCTTCTTCAGCTTTTTCAGAGATTTCGCATACTTATTGAAGACCTTTTTCGAGATTTTCTTTTTGTTCTTTTTATACTGATTGCCGTCTTTTTTATAAGAGACAACCTTCTTCAGTTTCCCGTTCTCCGTCAGCTTGTAGGTGATGTACTCAAAAGATTTTCCACCATTCGAAGCCAATACCACAATCTGTTTTTTCCCCTGGAAAACCTCATTGACTCCGTTCAACTTCTTCAGGATGATTCCACCATAGGTAGCAAAATCGTACCGTCCGATTGCCAGGCCGCCGCGAACTCCGCTGGGATAATTCAAAAACAGCTCCTGAACACCGTCCTTGTTCATATCATACAACTGGTACTTCGTATCCTTGCCGTTTTCCTTCTTGAACTCCTGAGCCTTCTTGATGAGCATTTCCTGCCTATCATCGTTTCGTGCAGAAAACTCAACCCGGGCACCCATGATCCGGGAAGGTTTAACGTTTAAAAGAGAGTTTCCTTTCACCAGCTCCTGCAGCCCTTCCTTGGTCGGTGCAAAGGAATACGCAACGGCAGAACCGCTCGCCGTCGCGGATGAACCGGATGTCGCTTCCGCAGCGATCGTCATATCCGCGGTGGCAGCACCTGCCGGTTTCACTGTCGATAAAGCACCGGAAAACGCCAGAGTGGCAGCCAGAGTCATGGCTGTCAGTCTTTTTACACTTTCTCGTTTCATATTCATTCCATCCTTTCTTTTCTCTTTTATTAATTGTTCATTTCTAACGCCCTTTCGGACGCGATAATCATATCACAAAATGCCCGTATTGGCAAGCATTAATATACCGGCAATCGTTTTTCCGTCGACAATCCGGCCGTCCCGTATCATCTGAAGAGATTCCGGCAGAGAATACGTTTCAATCTCCACAAACTCGTCAAAATCCGGTCTTGCTTCCGTTTTTTTCAGATTTCGTGCCAGAAAAATAACCGTCTTCTCTTCACTGTAGGCCGGAGCCGGATAAAAATCCATCAGCTTTTCGATCTCATCGGACACATAACCGATCTCCTCCTCCATCTCCCTCCGAATCGTGGTAAGAGGCTCCTCTCCCTGTTCAGACTTTCCGGCAGGGATTTCCAGAAGCTCACGGTCTGCCCCTACCCGGTACTGACGGACAAAAATAATCCGCCCATCCTCATCTACAGGAATCACGGCAGCGCCGCCGGAATGATGGATCAGATCCCAATAGGCTTTTCCTCCGTCCGGGAGACCGATCTCAACCTCATGGAAATCCATAACATTACCGGAATGAACAGCGTATTCTTTAATCTTTTGGTAATTTGACAAGTTATCCTCCCGTTATGTTCGCAGCCATCGCTATGCGGCTTGCGAAAAGACAGTTCGAAAACCCCGGTCGCTTAATTTTTAAAACTATGGATCGGTGCCGGGATTTTTCCCTTTCGTCCTACAAAGTCATCACAGGAAAAACCGTTGACCGGCATGATCGGTGCTTTCCCAAGAAGGCCGCCGAATTCCACAAAATCACCGACTCCTTTTCCCTGTGCCGGTATAATTCGGACTGCTGTTGTTTTCTGGTTGATCATACCGATCGCCATCTCATCCGCCAGGATGCCGGCAATGGTTGTGGCTTTCGTATCGCCGGGCACAGCGACCATATCCAGGCCGACGGAACAGACACAGGTCATCGCTTCCAGCTTTTCCAACGACAGAGCACCGTCATTCACGGCATCAATCATTCCCTGATCCTCACTGACAGGGATGAAGGCACCACTCAGTCCACCTACGGCTGTGGATGCCATCACGCCACCCTTTTTCACCTGATCGTTCAGCATGGCCAGTGCAGCAGTCGTCCCCGGCGCACCGGCACGCTCCAATCCCAATGTCTCAAAAATCTCAGCGATACTGTCTCCGATCGCCGGTGTGGGAGCCAGCGACAGATCCACGATACCGAAAGGAATTCCCAGCCTGCGAGAGGCTTCGTTGGCTACCAGCTGACCTACCCGGGTGATTTTGAAGGCTGTTTTTTTGATAGTTTCGCATACCACCTCAAACGGCTCTCCCTTTACCTGATCCAACGCTACCTTCACAACACCGGGACCGGATACTCCCACGTTGATTACGGCATCTCCCTCCGTCACTCCGTGAAAAGCGCCGGCCATAAAGGGATTGTCATCCGGCGCGTTGCAAAATACCACCAGCTTGGCACATCCGATAGACTCACGATCTGCCGTTTTTTTCGCAGTATCGACAATCACCTCGCCCATCAGTCGGACTGCATCCATATCCAGTCCGGTTTTGGTGGAACCGACGTTGATGGAGCTGCAGACAAATTCTGTTTCCGAAAGTGCCTGAGGAATTGACCGGATCAGCAACCGGTCGGCCTTCGTCATCATTTTGGACACCAGCGCCGAATAACCGCCGAGAAAATTGACACCGACTGTGGAAGCCGCCCGATCCAGCGTCTTCGCAATGGCCACAAATTCTTCTTCGGATTTGGCTGCAGCTCCCCCGATCAAAGCGATCGGCGTCACGGAAATCCGCTTGTTGACAACCGGTATCCCAAACTCACGGGCGATATCGTCACCGGTCTGAACAAGTTTCTCGGCTTTCCCGGTGATACGCTCATAGATATTGTCACAAACCTTCCTGATGTCACTGTCTATACAGTCAAGAAGACTGATTCCCATAGTAATGGTACGCACGTCGAGATTCTGTTTCTCGATCATACGGTTTGTTTCAAGTACTTCTTTAAAGTTGATCATTTCCGAATTATACCTTTCTTATTACACTCGATTCATGCTGTCGAAAATCTCCTCGCGCTGGATCTTTACGGTACAACCGATGTCCTTCCCCAGAGACTCAACCCCATCTGCCACTTCCTGGTACCCTTCATCATACCCGCTTACATCAACGATCATCATCATGTTGAAAAAACCTCCCACGATCGTCTGGGAGATGTCCAGGATATTGATGGATTTTTCAGCCAGATACGTACATACCTTGGCGATGATACCAACACTGTCTTTTCCTACTACTGTGATCACGGCTCGTTTCATCTGTTTTTTCTCCATTCTTCTTTCTTTTATATTTGCCATGCTTCCAAAGGATGTCATGGTCAAGTTATTCGGTATCACACTAGACTGCGACAGGCTCCGTCGGTTGATAACGGTCTGCCACCACCAGTGAAGTGCCGGAACGGGACCAGCTTTCACACGATTCCATCTCATAAGATACTGTATTGTAGGCCAACTCCGGAAAATTATTCTGTTCACTGAGATGCCCAAGGATCACGGTTTTTAATTCCTTGTGAACAATCTCCCGGATCAATCCGGCGGAAGCGGTATTGGAAAGGTGTCCCCGGTCTCCCAGAATACGCATTTTTAACCGATAAGGATACGGCCCCACCTGCAACAAATTGATATCGTGATTTGCTTCCAATAATACCACATCGCAGTCCCCGAGGTTTTGAATGATAACGTCATCGTATATTCCCGTATCGGTAGCAATTCCCACCTTGGCCTCATCTTTTTTCAGCGTATAACAAACGGGATCCACAGCATCATGTGAAATCGGAAACGGATGGATGCAGTAATCCGAAACAAAAAACTCCTCTCCTGACCGAATGCTGTGAAAAAGATCCGGAGAAATGTTGTTCATATTGCATTTTTCCCAGATTTTTTCAATCGTGTCCGCCGTTGCATAAACCGGAAGGGGAACCTTCCGCAACAAAGCCGCCAGCCCGGCGATATGATCCGAGTGTTCATGGGTGATCAGAATCCCATCTAAACGTTCAAGAGAGAGACCCTGTTCCAGGAGTCCCTCTCTCATTTTTTTATAGCTGATTCCGGCGTCCACTAAAAAGCCACGTTCTCCGTCGCCGGCGTATATGCAGTTCCCGCTGCTTCCGCTCGCAATGGAATACAGTTGCATTGCTTTTGACCTCCTACATCTCATTACGAACTTGGTCTGAATCGATCGTAATCCGGTTTCGTCCGTTCTGTTTTGACGTATACATCGCCCAGTCGGCCCTGGTCAGAAGATCCATCGGATTTTCGCAAGTCTCCGGGAAGCTGGCAACACCGGCGGATGCCGTAATCTGGAGAACTTTGTCCGCGAAATGGATCGGAGTTTCACGAATCTGCGTATGAACAGCCTGCGTGATCGCATATACCTGTTTTACACCCTTGCCCAGGAACGCAATGACAAACTCCTCACCACCGTATCGGCCGGCAATTCCTCCGTTGCGAAGCGCCGCGATATTCAGAAGGCGGGAAACATGCTTGATTGCTTCGTCACCACACTGATGTCCGTAGTTATCGTTGACCAATTTGAACTTATCGATATCGAAAAGAGCCAGCGTAACCGGGATCTTTTTCTGCATCGCTTCATTCAGATAAGCATTCATGATCTTATTCAGATGTCCGCGGTTGTAGATTCTGGTCAGGCCGTCACGAACCGCCATATCATTCATCTGCTCATAAAGCATCGCATTGGATACGCCCAGACTGATCTGACCGGCGATGTTCTGATAGAATGCCGCACCGTCCATGAACGCGTTGATTTTATTTTTCATGACGATCAGTGTACCGTAACGGGCCTCTTCCTTTCCGATGATCGGAAGGCAGATAACGGATGGCATATCATACCGATCCTCCAGGAACTGGAAGAACTTCACGCTCTCCGTAGAAGTATTCTGCATGTAGAGTTTGGACATGACAAGCATTTCCTTCAGGTCCGTCTCAAATACCGAGCGCTTGATCTGCTCGGCGAACGCATCTCCCATGTTGGTAGCGATAGCAAGAAAACGGCCCTTCGGAGGCTGTCCCGGAATCTTGATCGTGTTATCCGGTTCCAGTATGATGATCACCGCATCCATATCCAGACGAATCTGCAGGATATCCACGATCTTTCTCATCAAAGGTTCTTTGTCCTTGGACGAAGCGATCGCCGAGGAAACCTCGTTCTGAACGCTCATCTCATCGTGAGAACGATTGATCTTTTTGTTAGCTGTCTGAAGCTGGATTTTCTGAGCTCCGAGGACATCGTTAACCTTCTTGATCCGATCCTGATGTTCCTTCAGCTCTTCGTTAACGTCATTCAGCGATTCCAACGAACGCTGCTGAGCCATGATCTGTTTGAAAAACTCATCATAAATCTTTGCCAGTGATTCCCCGATAATGACGGGAATCATCTCCAACACAAGCGTCAGACCGATCTCACGAAGAAACTCGGAAAGGCTGGACGGCATCGTTCCCCTCATCATACGCACCGCGATGGAAGGAACCAGATATATTACCAAAAAGGTCAGATAATAGGTGACCCGCTTGGAGGATTCATCATAGGCGACAAAAGTAAAGGTCTCAATGGAAAAGAGCACC
>JAFYBS010000200.1 GCA_017540125.1 Eubacterium sp. | reverse complement strand
GCCGTTTTTATACCAGGCTTTGATATAGACCTCGCGGGTCGTCTGGTCACCGGGGGTTCCGCCGTTGGCTTTTGACAGCTCATTGATGGAAGCATGGCCGATCGAAACCGTATTTTCATCGATGATGATCGGCGGTGCTTTGGTAACCGTGGGCGGTACCGTCACGGTCGGGGTCGGAGATGTCGAGGCCTGCGGTGGCACGGTCACAGCCGGCGTGGCTGACGCAGCCGGTGGTACCGTCGAAGGCTTCGGTGTTTTGGTTGCACTCGGAGTCGCCGTCGGTTTCACGGTTGCCGAGGGCTTCGGTGTTTTGGTCGCTTTCGGAGTCGCTGTCGGCGATCCGGCGGATGCCTTCACCGTAACCGAACAGGTATAGGCTTTTCCATCGACGGTTCCCGTTACCGTGGCTGTCCCGGCTCCCACTCCTTTCAGCTTAACCGTGGTTTCCGTAGGTTTTTTGAGAATAACCTTCTTGCGATCCTGACCGTTCACGGACCAGGATACCTTTTTCACGGCATTCTCCATGACCAGCTTTTTCTTCTGGCCGACATATAAGGTCAGCTTTTTTTTGTTCAGGGACATGGATGATGAAATCGTAATCTCTTTCGCCTTCACGCGCGGCATTTCCGCCGGAAACAAGGTGGCGGAAAACAAAGACGCGGACAAAAGGATCGCCATCCGTCTGCCGGCTTTCTTCGATAGAATCATTCTTTTCCTCCAGTTTAACCCACTAAAGCAACTGTTTCCCGGGCAATCGCAAGCTCTTCGTTGGTCGGAACCACGACTACCTTTACTTTGGAATCCGGAGTGGAAATGATGGTTTCCTCTCCGCGAACTCCGTTTTTCTCCGAATCAACGGTAATTCCCATATATCCGAAATAAGACAGAATCTGGGCACGCATAACTCCGTTGTTTTCTCCCAAACCTGCCGTAAACGCGATGGCATCCACCCCGTTCAGGGACGCGATGTAGGCGCCGATGTATTTGGCCACGCGATAAGCAAAAACATCCGTTGCCAGCTTGGCTTTATCATTCCCCTTCTCTGCCGCGGCATCCAGATCACGAAAATCGCTGGACACCCCGCCGGACAAACCGTACACACCGGATTCCTTGTTCAGGATCGTCATGATCTCCTCCAGAGACTTATCCAGGCAATGAGCCAGGTACTCCACGATGGTCGGGTCGATGTCCCCGCAGCGGGTTCCCATGATCAGACCTTCCATCGGTGTCATTCCCATACTGGTATCGACCACTTTTCCGTTTTTGATAGCCGACACGCTGGCTCCGTTCCCCAGATGACAGACGATCACCTTGCTGTTTTTCGGATCCAGACCGAGAATCTCCATCGTCCTTCCGGATACGAAGCTGTGGCTGGTTCCGTGGAATCCGTAACGGCGCACTTTATATTTTTCATAATACTCATACGGCAATCCGTACATATAAGCAACCGGTTCCATCGTTTGATGAAATGCGGTATCGAAAACTCCGACATTCGGCACTCCGGGAAGCTTTGCCTGACAGGCACGCACACCGATCAGATTGGCCGGATTATGAAGCGGCGCCAGAGGACTCACCTCTTCCACACCACGGATCACATCATCGTCGATGATAACCGACTCCGTGAACTTCTCTCCACCGTGCACGAGACGATGACCGATGGCATCAATCTCGTCCAAAGCTCCGATCACACCATGCTCCGGATCGATCAAAGCCTCAATCACCATACTGATCGCTACCTCATGGTCCGGCATCGCCTTCTCGATCACGATCTTCTCACCGGTTTTGGCCGGTGTGTGATTCAGCCGCCCATCGATTCCGATCCTTTCGCACAGACCTACCGCCAGCGCCTCCTCGGTTTCCGAATCGATCAGCTGATACTTCAGTGAAGAACTCCCGCAGTTGATAACCAGTACTTTCATTTTCCCGTATCCTTCCTTCCGTGATTTATTTGATAAACGCATCCTCATCCAATTCCAGTGTCTGACTCTCCTTGGCCGGCTCCAGCTTGAGTTCCTCAGGCTTTTCCCTGGTATCTGCCGGCTTTGCACTCGCGGTGTTTCCTCCGAGTTGTCCCATCAGCTCACTCTGATTGCCGTCAATGATGGCCACGCTCTGCTTCAAAACATCCTGATACCGCTGATGCACCGCTTCCGCATCCTTCAGTCCCTGCTGAATATGCATTTTGGCATCGGCCAGCAGGTCATTGGTATACGCCAGCGCCCCACGCCGCATCTCATCGCTTTCCTTCGCCGCCTGATCCACCAGCCGGGTAGCCTCTTCGTTCGCCTGACGCATGATCTCTTCTGCCCTGGTGTAAGCCGCCTGCATGATCTCACTCTCATCCAGCAGCTGATTTGTCCTGGCCTGCGCCTGAGACAACATGGTCTCCGCGCGCTTCTGCGCATCATTCAGAATATCATCACGGTTCGTGATCACTTTCTGATACCGGCGAATTTCATCCGGTGCCGACAATCTCAGCTCCTCCAGCAGATCCATCAGCTCGTCCTTGTCAACGATAATCCGGTTGGCATACAGCTTCGCCGGCTTGCAGGTCTCCAGGTATTTGTAGATATCCTCGATGGTCTGTTCGATTTTCGATGCGTTCATAGTTCCGTACTCCTCCGTCATGTATAATTTTTATCTTTTTCTCAGAAAAATGTGCCGATTGGACTTGTAATCCTTGATCCTCTCAACCTCATAACTCTCTTCGTCCACAAAATCCGTTGGTGTCTCGATCGCCGTCTCAAGGATGACCAGCGTCTCCTTCACTGCCGCACGGGAGGCGGACAAAGCAGTCAGAATTCTCGTTTCCCAGTCATTCCGATACGGCGGATCTGCAAAAATGATATCAAACGGATCCTTAAACCGCCCCAGCGCACCCATCACATCACCGCGGATGATCTCGGCCTGATGATCCAGACGGGTCTTCGACAGATTTGTCTCGATGCACTGCCATGCCCTTCGGTCATTCTCCACAAAAACAGCTTCCGCCGCCCCGCGACTCAACGCCTCAATCCCGATCCCGCCGGAGCCGGCAAACAAATCGAGAAACCGACAACCGGGAATCTCATCCTGAAGGATGTTGAAAAGGGTTTCTTTGATCCGGTCCGTCGTCGGCCTTGTGTCCTCGCCGGCTGGTGCAATCAGGGGCAACCGCCTGGCTTTTCCCGCGATGACACGCATAGCAATCCTTCCTCCATGCCGTGAAACTTTTCCCCGTCCGTGAAACACTACCTTAATAGTTTACAATATATCCGATTATTTTTCAAGTAAAAACTACATAATATAGTAGATTTCTACAACTGTAGATCAGAGGGTTACGTCCCCCATATATCGTGCCACCTTTTTCTGCAATCGCATATTTTGACTTTTCAGGTCGTGGAACGAAGACTTTTCATTTGTCAAGTCCCTTTTTTCGGAAAAAAGTTTTTCCAGCGAATATTCCTTTGCTTCTGCTGCCGCCGATTCAAGAATCTTGGCATCCTCGTAGACATCTGCCAGGGCAAACACCTTCTCCCCACTCTGCATCGTTCCGAAAAGGTCGCCCTGTCCGCGAAGCTTCAGATCCTCCTCCGCCACATGGAATCCGTCATTGGAGCGTTCCAGGATCTGCAGCCTTTTCCTTGCTTCCTCTGTTTCGTGTCCCATCATAAAAATACAGTAGGACTGCGCTTTTCCCCTTCCGATCCTGCCCCGCAGCTGATGCAGCGTCGCCAGACCGAAACGCTCGGCATTCTCAATCAGCATGGTCGTAGCGTTCGGAACATCGATCCCCACCTCGATCACGGTGGTGGATACCAGAATATCAATCTCATGCGCCGCGAACCGTTCCATGATATCCTCTTTTTCCCGGGACTTCATCCGGCCGTGAAGCGCCTCGATCCGGATTTCGGACGATTTTTCATCCGAAGAATCCCCTGCAACCGGTGCTCCCGCATTCATCACCTGCCGCAGTTCCTCCGCGTAAATCGTGACATTTTCCAGGTCGGAATCCTCGCTTTCCTCGACCATCGGGCAGATCACATACACCTGTTCCCCCGCGGCGACCCTCTTTCTCATAAAGGCATACGCTTTCGCACGGTAATCTGTCCCGACGAGAGCATTTTTCACGGGAAGTCGATCGGCCGGCTTTTCATTGATGACCGTGAGATCCATATCACCGTACAGAATCAGTGCCAGAGTCCGTGGGATCGGTGTCGCGCTCATCGCCAGAACATGCGGTTCCTCGCCTTTTTTGAAAAATGTCTCCCTCTGGCGGACTCCGAACCGGTGTTGCTCATCCGTCACCACCAGTGACAGTCCGGAAAACGCCACATCCTCCTGCAACAGCGCGTGGGTGCCGATGATGATATCAATCTCTCCATCTGCCAACCGCTTCTTTACATCCCTTTTTTCTTTTGCGGTCATGGAACCGGTCAGGCATTCGACCGTGACCGGACGCCCATCCGGACGCGTGGCGCAAGCTATGTGTTTTCCATATTCTACTCCTGTCTCGTCATCATTTTTCAAAACACCGAATAGCGATTGAAAGGTTTTCTTATGCTGGCTTGCCAGCACCTCAGTCGGCACCATTAACGCACCCTGGCCGCCGTTCTTCACCACCTGATACAAAGCAAGCAGCGCTACAACCGTTTTTCCGGAGCCCACATCTCCCTGTACCAGCCGGTTCATCACCCGTCCGCTCGACATATCTTCGATAATCTCCAGATAGGCCTGTTCCTGCGCGCCGGTCAGATCGAAGGGAAGGTTCTCGCGAAACACTTCTACTTCTGTAGAAGGCTCGATAACATGAGTGCTTTGTTTCGCTTCCGCATTTTTTCGGATATGTCGCAGCGCCAGGATATACAGAAACAGCTCGTCGAACACCAGTCGTCTTCTGGCTTCCCGCAGTTCCTCCTTCGTTTCCGGAAAATGGATCCCGGCCAGTGCTTTATTATATCCGGTCAGTTCCTGCCTCATGCGAATCTCCCGCGGCAGGTATTCCAGCAAATCCTCCGTCCCCGACAAAGCCGCCGCCACCGCCTTCGTCACCGCGTTGTTCGTCAATCCTTTCGTCAAGGGGTAAATCGGACGAAGCTTGCCGACCATACTGTGAAACTCGGCCTTTGTGTATATCCTTGGTTGCTCGATCGCCAGACGCTCTCTCTTCTTCACCACCCGGCCACGCAGGATATATACCGTCCCCATATGGAGCTGATTCTTCATAAAGGGCATATTGAACCATGTCACATCGATCATGGCACCACTATGGTCGGTCATCACCGTCGTCAGGATCGTCAGTTTTCCCTTCGTCTTCATCTGTGGGCGGGATACCATGTTCGCCTCGATCGCCACCAGCTCGCCCTCTTTCACCGAGCGGATGGTCCGGACCGGCTTCATCTCGTCATAATCTCTGGGATAGTGTTCGAGGAGATCTCCGACACTGGTGATATCGAGGCGCCCGAATTTTTCAAGCGCCTTATCGCCCACTCCCTTAATCGTTTTAATTGAATCGTCCTGAATCATTCATTTACCCTCAAAAGCCTGAATCGGGGAGCAACGGGTGCTCCGAACCACCAACCAATCTTGCAGTATCTTAACGTGCCTTATGTCCTATGACTTCAGATACATCCGTAAACGTCGTAAACGCCGCGTAATCCAATTCTGTGATCAATCTCCGGAAATCATGCACCTCCGCACGCGTGATGACACACAAAAGCACATCCTTCTCCGTTCCGCTGATAAATCCTTCTCCGTGAATAAACGTCACCGTCCGCCCGAAATTCCGAAAAATCTCGTCTGCGATCATCTCTCCGTGCTCGGTGATGATCATCACGGACTTATCCTGTTCCAGCCCCACTTCGATGATATCGATAATCCTGGATGAAATGAAGTACATCAGCATCGAATACAGTCCGTGTTCGATACCGAAACGGATCCCCGCCGCAGAATAAACGACGATGTTGATGATCATCACCACATTTCCGACTGAGAGGGAATACTTCTTGTTGATCAATATTCCCACAATCTCCGTCCCGTCCAGGCACCCGCCTCCGCGGAGAACAAACCCGACACCTATCCCCAGCAACACCCCGCCGAAGGCTGTCGCCAGGATGGGCTGCGCCTCCTTCACGACGGGTGGCAGGCCCTCAAAAACCGACAGGCATACGGAAAACAGCGCCATGGCATAGGCCGCCTTCAGGATAAAAATGTGCCCGATGTTTTTCCATGCGATGAACAAAAACGGGACATTGAGAAGAATGGTCAGAATCCCCAGTTTCCATCCCGTGATGTTCGAAAGGATCATGCTGACACCGACAACACCGCCGTCAAAGATTTTATTCGGCGAGAGGAATTCTTCCACTGCCAGCGCTGCCACGACAGCACCGCCCGTGATCATCACCAAAGACAGGATCAGTTTCTTCCCTCTCTCGGTATGTCTGCTCTGATCCATGTCTTTTTTCTTGGATTTGTCGCTTTCTGCCATAAAAATAATCCCCCTTGCATCAACCACATACAAGGAGGATTATAGCATATTTTTGAGCAAAACGTCAATCACTTCCGGGAAGTGCGTTATGAGCCTCAGCCCTTATTCTGTATCTTCTCGATGAATACCTTTTTGTTGTTCGCGCTTTGCATAACGCTCTCTTTTGACTCGAACTTATCCAGGAACTGATCATCACCGGTGATATTATCGACATTGATCTTCGTTTCCGACTCAAAATGGTGCCTGGCCGAGGTATTCCGGTATCGACCGTAGTTGATAAAGAAGAAAATTAACATCATGGCAATACCGACGGCAGCGATGATCAGCCAGGTCTTGGATCCAAAGGCATGCAAATCCTTATGCTTGATGATAAAAGCCGCGGCAAAAGCAATGGCAGACATCAGCAAACCAAGCAAAAAGGATACACCCCAGATCCGACCCTTGTTGATAGGCACACTTCCGATGGTCTCCGCCGTACGGGCGTTGACCGCCACATAGTGGGTCAGCGAATTGGACTTGCCGGGGTTCTGCACATAACTGTAAAGCCATACCGGGAGATAGGCGGCGAGCCATTTTTCTCCCTGCTTATCCAGATTGACGTTGTCCCAGCGGACACCGCGGTCATAGTTCTCCACGGACTTGTTCAACTGGAACTTGATCGCCTCCTTTTCCTGGGAGTCAACCACATTCCGAAGATCGTCGATGTTGACATCACGCTTCTCCGAGGTATAACCCTTGAGGTAGTTGGAGTCGTATTTCACACTGTTCTCGGTATCGAACGGAAGAATGGCGTTGATGATGTTATTCGTCTCACTTTTCTGTGAGTCCTCACCGCCGCGTCGCAAACTGGATTCTACCGCCAGATCATCGATCTCCACGTCACACTCGCGGTGCACATGGTAGCTTTCCACCTTGTAGATGGTTTCCGTATGCTTGTTATCTCCGCTTCCGTAGGTCCTTGTGTAGCTTCCGGTCTTCACTTCGCCCACACCGTCAAAGGCCGCGCGTCCCTTCATATCCACCAGCATGTACGGGAAATAAACTCCCATGACATTTTCGGTGGTAAACTCGTCTTTAAAGGGCTTGTAGGCAAACACTTTTCTCTTGCCGACGAACTGTTCGATCCGGGTACGGGCTTCGTCCCGCTTCATCTTGAACGGAAGCACCACATCGGGCACGGCTCCGTTCGGAACCTTCGAGTTCACGGAAAGGGTGTTTCGGCACCAGTGACAGCGTGCCTGCGTGGATTCCTCCAGGTTGATCACGACCTCGGCACCACAGCTGGTACATTTCAGGGTCATTGTCTGATCGTCCGGTTCTTGGGAAATGTCGGCTGCCCCGGTAGAGATCTGCTCTCCGTGAAGGTCACCGACGCCGCCTTTCATGTCTTCCATCACATCCGGTTCGAAGACATGCCGGCAGAAGTTGCATCGAAGCTTGCCGGTGGCAGGGTTCAGCTGGATGTCGGTCGCGCCGCATTTCGGGCACTTCGTCTGGCCGTCTTTGGCAGCTGAATTGGTTTCAAAAGTGTTGGTTTCCATTAATTTCTCTCCTGTTTCCGGGATGGATGTCTGGTCAGCTGGCCGGGACGGCTGATGCTTGACAACCTGATCGAGGCACGAGTGTTCGGATTCCTTCGGAATCCTCACTGTCCGTTGGACTCAACTGTCCTTGATGGACGTTCGGCAATGTGCAAGCACATTCCGAACATCCATCACAGACAGCCTCGTGCCTTATCGCTCAAAATGGTTGCAAGCGCCCGTCCCGGATTCACCTTGAAACAAACATCCATCCCTGCTTTGGAATGATTTTTCAGAATCAAATACCTAAGTATTTCGCTTTTGCAGCATCGAATTCTTCCTGGGAAATGATACCGGAATCAAGGAGTTCCTTCATCTGCTTCATCTTGGCTACCGGATCCTCTGCACCGCCGGCCGGAGCGGCCTGCTGAGGAGCTGCCTGCTGAGGCATTCCCTGCTGCATACCCATACCGGCATTCGCGCCGACCATCATGCCTCCGGTAGGCTGCTGGAGACCGGCTACACCGTTTCCTACGGCACCGAGTCCCATGCCCATCATACCCATGGCCATTCCGCCGCCGTTGTTGCCGGCTGCTTCCATACCACGAGCCACAGACTGCTGCATGAAGGAGTTTCCTCTGGCACCGGACAAAGCATCTGCCTTCTTGACATCGGAAAGAAGGGCTTTGGAGTCCTCGTCGTATTCGATAGCGGCGATGGCTACCTTGGCAATCTCCAGACCTCTGTCACTTCTCCATTGATAAGCCTCTTCTACGGCTCCCGAGAGCGACTGCGCAAATCCGATCTGATCTCCCTGGATTTTATTCATACGGTTTCCGCGGGACGGATCGTTCGTGTAATTCGAGAAAGCTGCTCCCAGTGAGCTGACAACCTCAGTAAACAACTGATCGGCTGCTTCGTTGTCCATGTCGGCAAAGTCGAAGCACTCACCGCCGGTTACATACTGTACCGGAACAAAGTTCTTGATAAAGCTGATCGGATCGATGATCTTCAGAGTATAGGTACCGCGAACCATCGCTCCTACCTGAGCATTGATATACATATCATCCCAGTAAATCTCTGACTGGGTGCCGAACCGGTTGTTCGGGATTTCCTTCAGGTTAACAAAGACTGCCTGCTGCGAAGAGCCCGGCTGTCCGCCGTATTTGAATCGATCCCATGCCTGCTTGATGATACCGTCCATCAGACCGCCGCCCGAAAAGATAGACTGGGCGTTCGGATCATCGGATGTAAAGGTATAGCCGCCCGGCTCTGCCACGAAACCGGTGATAGCCTGATCCTGCATGGTGAGAAGTGCATAACCGTCCGGAATCCGGATTTTACTGCCGTTGGTGATGATTCCCTCGGATCCCTTGTAATTCGATCCTCGTCCCGCATTTGTTCCCTGCATCACTGCCGGAATGACACCGGCCGTACCCGGAGCATCCGCCGGAACGATGACGTCTTTCCACTGATCAGCCAGCGTCCCACCGGCCGCGCCTACAAAGGCCTGAATAAAACCCATTTTTCTACCTCCTGAAGTATTCTTTATTGTTTACGAACCAAAAAACTGATAACATTATAGCATACGACGACGGAATAGGCAACCGAAAAAACTATAAAATGATAACAGCCCGCCGGTCGGCGGGCTGGTTTTCACTATCATAGTTTTACCTTGAAATCTCTCTCGGCAGCGCGTTTCAGATCCTTTTTCTTGATGTCTTCGCGCTTATCATAGAGTTTTTTACCTTTGGCCAGGGCAATCTCCACCTTGATCAGAGATCCCTTGAAATACACCTCCATCGGAATCAGCGTGTAACCCTTCTCCTTAATCTTGCCGATGAGCTTGCGGATTTCGGATTTATGCATCAGAAGTTTCCTGGCCCGCAGCGGATCCCGATTAAAAATGTTCCCTTTCTCATAAGGACTCACATGCATGCCGTAAAGCATCACTTCGTTGTTTTTGTCGATTCGAACGAAAGCCTCGTTTAGGGAGCAATGTCCCATGCGGATGGACTTCACCTCGGTTCCCACCAGCTCAATTCCGCATTCGTAAGTGTCTTCGATGAAGTAGTCGTGCCTGGCTTTTTTATTGTTCGCTATGATTTTTTTGCTCATAATAATTCTCCTTGTGTCCGCTTTGCGTTCTTTCCCCGGGCTGGTTCTCCTTGTGTCTGCCTGGCGGGATGTCGAAAACAAAGCTCGCTTCGCTCGCTTTGCAGAAAGAACGCAAAGCGTTCTTTCCCCGAGCTGGTTCTCCTTGTGTCCGCCAGGTCCATAGGGTAAGAGGGACAGACTGAAGTCTGTCCCTCTTACCCTATGGACCTGGCGGGAGTCGAACCCGCGTCCAAACCGGAGTCCCATGTACTTCTACTATCATAGTCGGTCGTTCTCTGGTGTTCCCGACACCCGATCGGAGATCGACACCCTCCGGGGTCAGTAGTCCGCTAAATCTTTACATCCGCCACGAACAGAACGAACATAAGGAGCCTGCTGAGGATGATACCGAAGTGCGGTCGCAGGAGTCCGCGCTACGGCAGCCAGGCGCGATTAGGCAGCCTGAGCAACTAACTTATTGTTGTTAGCGTTTAGATTTAAAGTCTGTGTTTTAACGTGGTCACAGTCCACGGATAGCTTCTCCATCTTCCGCCGGCCTGTCGAAACCGGTACAAGCCCGTGTTGGTCACACCTGCAGTCCGGACAGGCGTTCTCTCTGCCACACCTCGGATGATAACAAACAGATATGTCAATTCGTTGACATTAATCCAGCATCAGAAAGTCGATCGTTCGCATGGTGGTATCCACTCTGGCTACCTGAACACGAACCGGTTGGCCCAGACGAAACTCCTTACGGCTCCTGTGTCCGACGACACGGAACTCTTCTTCCTCAAAATCGTAACGATCATCCGTCATATCGGCCAGTCGAACCATCCCCTCCACCGTATTCGGCAGCATGACATAGATTCCCCATCCGGTAACACCGCTGATGACCCCCTCGTACTCCTCACCGATGTGTTCCTCCATAAAGGCGGCTTTTTTCAGACGATCCACCTCGCGTTCCGCCTCATCCGCCCGGCGCTCACGTTCCGAAGCCAGCTTTGCCGTTCCGGACAGGCGCTCAGCATAGATCGAAAGCTTCTCCGGTGTCAGCGCTCCGTGACGATACTCCTTCAAAATACGATGGATCTGCAGATCCGGATAACGCCTTATCGGTGAAGTAAAATGACAGTAATACCGTGCTGCCAGCCCGAAATGGCCATCGCAGCTCGTCCGGTATTCGGCTCGCATCATCGCCCGAAGGGTCAGCTGCGTCAAAAAAGACTCCTCCGGCGTATTTTTGATCTTATCCATCAGGGACCGGATGATCTTCGGGTGGATCTTGTCCTGTCCGATCTTCATTGTATGCCCGAAATACGATGTCACCCGGGCGAGATCCTTGATTTTATCCCGTTCCGGCTCATCGTGACAACGATAGATGAACGGAAGCTCCAACCAGTAGGCCTCCTCCGCCACCGTTCGGTTTGCCGCCAGCATAAATTCCTCGATGATCCGGGTGGCGATGTTCCGGTCATAGGGATGGATATCCACCGGCCTGCCGGACGGATCCAGTTCAATCTTGCACTCCGGCATATC
>JAFYBS010000199.1 GCA_017540125.1 Eubacterium sp. | reverse complement strand
TCTGCTCATATTGGCCGTCGACGTGATCTCCAGAGCGATGTATTCATTTAACATACTGTCGACCAGAGCGGATACATTTCTTACTTCCGCAAGCACGGCTTCGTTTTCCACAACCGGCACTTCACTGCTGATGTTATCACGGATCTTATCCACATAATTTTCGAGTGTTTCCATCGTCCGTCCGGCGACGATTAGGGAAAGGCGGTTTTCCTCTCCTGTTTCATTCGTAACCTTATCAATGGTATCTTCGACATCGTGGATGACTTTGTAGATATCGCTCTGCCGGAAACTGTTTTTGCCGCTGACAATATTCCATGCCTTCTCGGGAATATCCTCACAGACAACTGCTTTCAACTCCGTAATCTCTCCCATGCGGCGAATGGCGCTGTGATATTCCCAGGCATAGAAAAGCATCAAAACCAGGCTGATAATGATGGGAAACACCAGTACCAGCACCAGGCGGTGACTTAAATCGTTAATCGCACCGAGAATACTTTTTTCTTTTTTGATCCGATTCATTCTTTAGTATCCTCTCGGCTCCAAATTCGATAAATCCTGCTCATCCGAAAAAATCCGTTCTTCGGGATGAATCACTTTGTCCACGGTCTCGCCGTTTTTCAACTTGATGGCTGTTTCCATTACCTCTTTGCCAAGTTTCGGGGTACACTCTACAACACAGTTGATTTTTCCCTGTTTTAACACATTGATGGCGTCCTGTCCGCCGTCAACGGAAATAATGATCATATCCTTACCCGGAACAAAACCGGCCTTCTCGATCTCCGGAATCGCACCCAGGGTCATTTCGTCGTTGTGCGAATAAACCACATCGATCTGATCTCCGTATTTCTCAAGCAGAGATCTCATACATTCCGCACCGCGGCTTTTTAGAAAATCGCCGTCTATGCTTTCCAAAACATGCATGCGTGAATCCGATGCGATCGCATCCGCAAATCCGGCCTGTCGCTGGCGCATCGGAGTGGAATTGTCGGTACCGGTGATCTCAACGATATTGACGGTATCGAGTCCGAGCGCATCCGCCTTACGGATCAGATATTCACCGGCCATTACGCCCTCTTTGTAAAAATCCGCACCGATCAGGCAGGTCGTCAGCCCTTCCTTGTCGGAGCTGATGTCCCTGTCTACCAGAATGACCGGAATACCGGCCTCCTTTGCCTCTGTCAGCACATTGTCCCAGCCTTCTTCCACGATCGGGGAAAAAGCGATAACATCCACCTTATACGCGATAAAACGACGAATGGCATCAATCTGGTTTTCCTGTTTCTGATTGGCATTTTCAAACATCAGACCGACACCGTATTTCTCCGCCTGTTTCTCAATATCATTCGTATTTCCGATTCTCCAGGCACTCTCCGAACCGATCTGGGAAAAGCCCAGAAGAAGATCCTGCTCTTCCTGCTTGGTATTGTTTTTCCTGCAGGACGAAAGAGCAAGAGACAGACATATAATCCCCGCCAGAAGAATCCATCCTTTGCTTTTACTTTGGTTTTTCAACTTTCTACCCCTTACTTCCTATTCGTTCCAATGCTTCTCCAAAATATATGTCCGGATCACATTCACCACGCTGTCCAAGTGATTGTCGTAGCAATGCGTCTCATCCGGGATTGCCACAAAACGGCAGTCTGCATAAAATGCGGACATCTCTTCTACCTTCCCGATCGGGATCGTCTTATCCTCCTGACCGTGAACGATCAAAACCGGACCTTTATACTGCTTTACCGCTATCTCCGGATAGATGGTCTGTGCCACGCGGACATAGTTTCCGCCGAGCACATAATCCTCTTTGTCCGTAGCATAGCTGTCTTCGAT
>JAFYBS010000198.1 GCA_017540125.1 Eubacterium sp. | reverse complement strand
GAGCTGGTTCAGCGTCTGCTCACGCTCGTCGTTTCCGCCGCCGTACTGGGTATCACGACTCTTTCCTATCGCATCGATCTCATCGATAAAAATGATACAGGGCGCCATCGATGTCGCCTGTTTGAAAAGGTCTCTCACGCGGGAAGCACCGACGCCGACGAACATCTCCACGAAATCCGATCCGCTCAGGGAGAAAAACGGCACCCCGGCCTCTCCGGCCAGTGCCTTGGCAAGCAGGGTTTTTCCGGTTCCCGGAGGTCCTACCAGCAGCGCTCCCTTCGGAAGTCTGGCTCCGATCTGCTTGTACTTCGCCGGATTTTTCAGGAAATCCACCAGCTCGGTCAGGGATTCCTTCGCTTCCTCCTCACCGGCCACGTCAGCAAACGTGACGCCGGTCTTTTTCTCAACATACATCTTGGCTGTGGATTTGCCCACACCCCCCATCAGGCCTCCGCCTTTTGTCGCCGAACGCATGAAGAACCACAGCAAAAACCAGATGCCCAGGATCGGCAACAGGTAGGTCAACAGAAATTCCCAGATGCCCGAACCGGAATCCGAGATCTCCGCCGTGAACTCCACCTTGTAATCGTCCAGCATTTTCTGAACCAGCTGAGTGTCGTTCACATATCCGGTGTAATACGTAATGGCGAACGCCTTCGAACCCGCATCCACCTTCGGTTCGATGTAGATCATGTTGGACTTGAAGGTAACCTTCGAAATCTCATCGTCCTTCAGCATCTCGATGAATTTCGTATAGGTAATCTCCTGCTCGGTATTCTTTCTTATCTCCGAATTCAAAAACAAGATCAGAAACAAAGCGAAGAACAGCGCGGCAATCGAAA
This sequence comes from Eubacterium sp., assembly GCA_017540125.1. Taxonomy (GTDB): domain Bacteria; phylum Bacillota; class Clostridia; order Lachnospirales; family Lachnospiraceae; genus Eubacterium_F. The sequence goes on along the minus strand of JAFYBS010000198.1, from coordinate 28,390 downwards.
TCAGAATATTGATCTTCAGCCGACGTTTTCTCTCTTCCTCACTGCGACGATCGTTGTTTTGGTTGTTGTTCTGCTCCATAATCAATACAATCCTTTCTCTCCTTCGGACGGACTACAACGTTTCCTATTATATGATATTTTATATGAAATAGCAAGCCTTAAATAGAAAGCCTTGCCCTGCGAAATTTCTTTATATTAAAAAATATCAACCAAACTGATTAAATTTAATCATTTATTTTTGTTCATGAGTGTGTTAAGATAACAATATATAAAAAAACATCAAAATTGATGTTTTTTGTTCAACAAAGGTCTTTTTACCAAACGGAGGATTGCCATGAAAGGATATGAAAAATATAAGCAACCGTATTTTATGCCGCCGGAGGTCACTTATGACTGGGTAAAGAAAACGGAGATCGAAAAACCGCCGGTTTGGTGCTCGGTGGATCTCAGGGACGGTAACCAGGCTCTGATCGAGCCTATGAGCCTTCAGGAGAAGCTCGATTATTTTGACCTGCTGGTAAAGGTAGGCTTCAAAGAGATCGAAGTCGGATTCCCGGCTGCTTCCGATACGGAGTACGATTTCATGCGTGCCCTGATCGAGAAGAACAAAATTCCCGATGATGTCACTGTCCAGGTTTTGACTCAGGCCAGAGAGCATATCATCAGAAAGACCTTTGAAGCAGTGAAGGGTGCTCCCTGCGCAGTAGTGCATTTATATAACTCTACATCCGTAGCCCAGCGCGAGCAGGTGTTCAAAAAAGATAAATCTGAAATTAAGAAAATAGCTGTTGACGGAGCCATTCTTTTGAAAGAGCTTGCCGATGAGACCGACGGGAATTTCCGGTTCGAATACAGTCCGGAGAGCTTTCCCGGCACCGAGGTAGAGTATGCGGTGGAGGTCTGCAATGCCGTTCTGGATATATGGAAGCCGACACCGGATTGGAAGGTCATCATCAACATCCCGACGACGGTGGAAAACGCCATGCCGCATGTTTTTGCCTCCCAGCTGGAGTATGTTCATAAGCATCTGAAATACCGGGACGGTGTTGTTCTTTCCCTGCATCCGCATAACGACCGGGGCGAGGGTGTTGCGACCGCCGAACTGGGAGTACTGGCCGGTGCCGACCGGATCGAGGGAACTCTGTTCGGAAACGGGGAGCGTACCGGTAACGTTGACATCGTTACGATCGCGATGAACATGTTCTCCCACGGATACGATCCCGGATTGGATTTTTCCAATATGAATGAAATCCGCGCACGATACGAATCCTATACCCGTATGGTGGTTCCGCCGAGACAGCCGTATGCCGGCGACCTGGTCTTTACGGCATTCTCCGGTTCCCATCAGGATGCCATCGCCAAGGGAATGCAGTGGCGCGAGGACGGAAAAACGGATCTGTGGGATGTTCCGTATCTTCCGGTGGATCCGAAGGATGTGGGAAGAACCTACGATTCCGATGTGATCCGAATCAACTCCCAGTCCGGAAAGGGCGGGGTGAATTATACCCTCAAGCAGAACTTCGGTATCACCCTTCCGGAAGCCATGCGCGAGGAAGTCGGCTATCTGATGAAGAGTGTTTCCGACGTGGAGCATAAAGAGCTGTCCGCTCAGTGGATTTTCGATATTTTTGCCGATAACTACATCAATCCGACTCCCGTGTTCCAGATCAACGAATGCCATTTTCGCCAGGTAGACGGCATCATGGCCTCCGTGACGATCACCTGCGGAGATAAAGATCGTATCGTAGATGCTGTCGGAAACGGTCGTCTGGATGCTGTCAGCAACACCATCAAGCAGTTTTTCGGAATCAGCTACCAGCTGACGAGCTACGAGGAGCATGCGCTGACCCAGGGATCGTCCTCCAAGGCAATCGCCTATGTGAGCATCACCTGTGACGGTGAGGTGTTCTGGGGTGTCGGGATTGACGAAGATATCATCACCGCCTCGATCCATGCGCTGACCGTCTGCGTCAACAAGCTTCCTGTTGTCCGGAACAACGAAGAGTTTCGGGATGACCGGCTGATCCAGATGATGAATTATATTCAGGAGAATTATCGTGCCGTGACGTTGGAGGATCTGGCTGCCTATATGCATCTTTCCGAGCCGTATATCAGCAAGTACATCCACGATAAGAGCGGGAAAACGTTCAAGGCTCTTTTAACCGATGTGCGGTTAAAGAAAGCCAGAACGCTGTTAAAGAACGGTACTATGAATGTGGAGAATATCGCTTTGTCTGTCGGTTATCCGAATGTGGAGCACTTTAACCGGGTCTTCAAAAAGAAGTATAACATGACGCCGGTGCAATACAGGAATGATCAGAAGAAGTGATTTGTTGAAGCAAAAATCAAGCCATGTGATGACATGGCTTTTTTTTTGCAAATCAATTTAATATATCTGTTTATAACCCGGGTTGGAGATAAGTTCCAGCTGGTTGTAGTAGAGATACAGTTTCTGAACGCCGTTTTCCAGGTGATAGTAGTGAATCACGTAGGGAATGAGAAGGGCGATGAAGAGGCATCCGAGTATCAGAAGCGAGAGCTCGCCCGTCATGAGGTAGGCCGGGACGGTGATGACTGTAGCCAGGCCAAAGAGAGCCGTTACGATGAGGTGGATCAGGCGTTCGTGCTGGAAAAACCCTATCTGAACCAGCAGACGCTCCATCTCGTCCTGCGCTATGATAAACAGCATATTATCCTCGTCCTTTTTGCTCAGAAGCTCATCGTAATACGCGATGGTATTCTTCAATCGGTTTTTGTACATGGTTTCCTCCTTTTCTATTCTCCGTTTTCTCATTTTTCTCTGTTTCTGTTGTAAAAGAACATCCACAACGCCATAGATACGATGATAACATATCCGACGATACTCCACAAATCCGGCACCTGGCCGAAGATGAAGAACCCGAATGCCGTAGCAAACAGCATCTGGGTATAGTCAAATACGGAAATCTCCTTCGCCGGTGCATGGTAGTAAGCCGCTGTGATCGAAAACTGTCCGGCGGCTGCCGATGCTCCGCACAGCAGGAGCATCAAAAACTGATATCCGTCAAAAGGAACAAAATTTACCACCAAATAAGGGATGCAAACCAGACAGGAAAAAGCAGAAAAAAACATAATCACGAATGAACTTTTCACGCCATAGGTTCCTGCTTTTCTTAAAAATGAATATGCCAGCCCTGCGCCGATTCCTCCCATGAGTCCCACCAGTGCCGGAACAAGCTCTAAGTCTGTTCCTGTCGGTTTAATCACGAATAACCCACCAATGAATGCGATAAATACGGCCATTCCTTGAGAAATCGTAAATTTCTCTTTTAGTATGAAATACGATCCGAGGACAGCAAAGAAAGGGGACATCTTGTTAAGCATCAGGGCATCCGACAAGAGTAGTCTGTCGATAGCGTAGAAGTTGCATATCACTCCTACCGTTCCAAATACTGCTCTTCCCAGGATCGACGGCCAAGCCTTGCGGGGTATGGACAGTCTCTCTTTTGATTTAATTAAAATCCCTGCCGCCAACACCACGGCCACCACATTTCTGAAAAATGCCTTCTCAATGCTCGGTAAATCCCCTGCCAAACGGATAAACACCGCCATCAGGGCAAAAAAGAAGGCAGAGAGGATCAGATAGATGACGCCAAGATGATATCTTTTCTGTTTCTCGTTTGATTTAACTTCCATCATTCTACACTGTGAAAACCGTTAATTTCAGTACACTACGACTGTCTTCCATTCTGTATATTCTAAAATTAAATTAAATTCTTTTACATTTTTACATCATACGGACCCGAAAATCCTTCTCGTCGGGTTGCTCCGGGATCTCTTCCGATTCGAGACCGTCGATATCGATATACCGGCCGCTCTGAAGCTGATGCACCAACTGTGTCAGCATCTCCTCCGGCCCCTGCGCTTCCATCTCCACGGTGCCGTCGTAATTGTTTCTCACCCATCCGGTGAGCCCCAATCCTCTGGCCGACATACTGGCATGATAACGAAACCCGACACCCTGTACCTGCCCGTAAAACCGATACTTTCTTCTCACACGTACCTCCTCCCGATCAGATCGATCGGATGTTAAAGGAACCGCTGATCAAAACGTTTCCCTGAATCACTCCCGACTCCATCTTCCGCTGGCCCCGCAGGGCAATATCAACCCGGCTCCGCCGGACGGCCTCACTTGGGAAGCGTCACGCCTCACTGAGGGATACGACGGCGCGGTCACCGGCAGTCCGATCTCGTCTGCCTCCACCCGGCCGCCGAAAAGCGGTGTGATGGCGGAATCCAGCATATACCGAAGCACCGCGGGCTGCAGTCCGGTCGTATAGGAATTGATCAGAAAGAACTTTGATTTCTCCGACATCAGCTCCGTACACAGGCCGATCAGACCATATACTTTTTCCTCGATCTTCCAGATCTCGCCCTTCGGCCCGCGGCCGTAGGATGGAGGATCCATCACGATCCCGTCATAATGATTTCCCCTTCGTATCTCCCTCTCAACAAACTTGACGCAGTCGTCCACCAGGTACCGGATCGGTGCGTCCCCCAGGCCGGAGGCTGCCGCGTTCTCCTTGGCCCAGGCCACCATACCCTTTGCCGCGTCTACATGCGTTACCGCCGCCCCTGCCGCAGCACAGGCTACGGTTGCTCCACCGGTGTAGGCAAAAAGATTGAGCACACGAAGCGGCTCTGTCTCCCCGGCGGAAGCTCTGCTGTCAGCTTCTTCCCGTATCTGCCCGGCCATCCATTCCCAATTGACAGCCTGCTCGGGAAAAAGCCCGGTATGCTTGAACTGAAAAGGCTTCAGATGAAATCTCAGGTCTTCGGTCCGTCCGCCGTGAGAAGAAAGATGATATCCGATATCCCACTGTTCCGGCAGATCAAAGAACTCCCAGCTGCCACCGCCTTTGCTGCTTCGGTGGTAGTGTGCATTTTTCTTCTTCCACCCCGGTGCATCGTGGGGTGTGTCCCAAATCACCTGTGGATCCGGTCGAACGAGGATATAGTCACCCCACCGCTCCAGTTTTTCACCGGATGACGTGTCCAGCACCTCGTAGTCCTTCCAACCGTCCGCAAGCCACATAGCGAACTCCTCCCTTGTTGTACTATTTGTTAAACGAATCCTTGATCATTCCGAATACACTCTTAAGATTTCTCCCGACTACCTCGATGGCATTTCCGGCCTTGGCGTCCAAATCATGCTCTTGGGCATAATCCCTGACCTTTCCACCGAATTTCTCGCCGTTTTCCGTGATGAAATCCGACGCCTTGTCAAAAAAGCCTTCCGCCTTGTCCATGAATCCCTCTTGATCGTTCGGATTTCCTGTATTGTTCGTGTCGTTCATTGTCTGTTCTCCTTAAACATTGATTTCCGCTTTTATTCCCAGGATATCCTTATTCTCATCCAGTACCGGCTGCACGACATCCCGTATAAACTCCTCTACCTGCCCCGGAGCACGTCCCACGTAGCGGGAGGGGTTCATCGATTCCTCCAGTTCTCCGAGACCCATCGGAAAACTGTCATCTCCTGCGATCAGTTCCAGCAGATTGTTATCCAGACCTTTCTCCTTGACATTGGCTCCGGCCTCCATGGAAAGCTCCCGAATCCTTTCATGAAGCTCCTGACGGTTTCCTCCCGCCTTCACGGCATCCATCATGATGTTCTCCGTTGCCATAAACGGCAGCTCTGCCATCAGATGCTTCGTGATCACCTTCTCATACACAACGAGGCCGTCCACTACGTTCAAATACAGATCCAGGATTCCGTCCGTAGCCAAAAATCCCTCGGCTACCGACAGACGCTTGTTGGCGGAATCATCCAGCGTCCTCTCAAACCACTGGGTCGCCGATGTGATCGCCGGATTCAGCGCGTCGATCATCACATACCGGGACAGCGACGCGATTCTCTCACTTCTCATGGGATTTCGTTTGTAGGCCATGGCCGACGATCCGATCTGTCCTTTTTCAAACGGTTCCTCTACCTCCTTCAGGTGCTGAAGAAGACGGATATCATTGGAAAACTTGTGTGCCGACGCGGCGATCCCTGCCAGGACATTCACTACCCTGGTATCAAGTTTTCTGGAATACGTCTGCCCCGAAACCGGGAAGCAGGCTTCAAATCCCATTTTTTCAGCAATCATGCGATCTGCCTGCCGGCATTTTTCTTCATCCCCGTCAAACAACTCCAAAAAGGATGCCTGTGTTCCCGTGGTTCCTTTGGATCCGAGAAGCTTCAGACTTCCCAGAACATAGTCCAGATCCTCGAGATCCATCATCAGCTCCTGGATCCACAGGGTAGCCCGTTTCCCGACCGTCGTCGGCTGAGCCGGCTGAAAATGGGTAAATGCCAGTGTCGGGAGCGTCCGGTATTTCATGGCAAACCCCGACAGCTCATGGATCACGTTGATCAGCTTTTTCCGGATCAGCCGAAGTCCTTCCCGCATCAGGATCACATCCGTGTTGTCCCCGACATAACAGGAGGTAGCTCCGAGATGGATAATCCCTGCCGCTCCGGGACACTGCTGCCCGTAAGCATATACATGACTCATCACGTCGTGCCGGACGATCTTCTCCCGCTCCCTGGCTACTTCATAATTGATGTCATCCTGATACTTTTTCAGTTCTTCGATCTGCTCCTCCGTGATCCTCGGATTTCCCTCCGCATCCTTCAGACCGAGTTCCTTCTCTGTTTCCGCCAGGGCGATCCATAGCTTCCTCCAGGTACGAAACTTCATGTCCTGCGAGAAGATAAACTGCATTTCCCTGCTTGCATACCGCTCTGAAAGCGGACTCGAGTAAATATCCGTTGCCATAACAACCTCCTATTGATTAGTTTAATTTAAAATTAGTTAAATTTATTTTTCTTCCTCTTTTTCGGCGGGTTCCAGGCCGTTCAGTATCCTGTATTTCATTACTCTGATTGCCGATAGGTCGATCCTGTCCACGGACATGTTGTCCGTGTTGACCTCGATACGGAGCGCCTGGATCACCCGGTCTCTGTCCTGCGGCTGATAGATCACATCACATCCGGCCTTCACTGCCTCGATGGCCAGATAACCATCAGTATCCTTCGGGTACTTCCCTGACAGCCTTGCATCGTTCAGGGGAGGCGTATATACGACCCCTTCAAATCCCATCTCCGTGCGGAGAAGCGATGTGACAATCTCATAGGACATAAATGCCGGTGTGATCATCGCCGTTACCTTCGGGTAGGCTTCCAGTGACATCATCACCCGACCGCTGCCGTCCTCCTTCATATCCGAATACCGCTCATCCAAACTGCTTCTCAGTGTCATCAGCGAATCGCGGCACTCGGGGATTCTTCCCGGAGTCCCCTCCTCCATCGTTTGATCTCCCGGAAAATAGCGGTACATCGTACCGATGTTTTCATATCCGGAAACCATCAACTCCAGTTTATCATCCAGGGACATCCTGTTTACGGCAGCCTCCGCCTGCTCTTCAGCATAATCGGGATCGATTTCCTCCACTTCAACTGCGGTAGTCTCCTCATCCATGAGGTTTTCAGAGGAAGGCTTCGGTAAAGTGGTCCTCTCTTTCCCTCCGCAACCGGTCAATACCAACAATGTTATCAGGAAAATCGAACCGATTCGTTTCCCGGCAGACAAATGTAGTCTAGTGTTTTTTCTAATTCTTTTTCTGTGCCAAATATTGATTTTATTAATTTTTGACATAATAGTTCGTTATATCCTCCATGCGTGTTGACAACCCGATCAACATCAGGTCAGCCAGCACCAGGTTCACCATAGCTTCCACCACTACCACTGCTCTCGGAACAATCACCGGGTCATGTCTTCCCTTCACGGATATCGACACCGCCTCTCCCTTCCGGTTCACGGTTTGCTGTTCCTTCCGGATCGAAGGCGTCGGCTTGAAAGCCGCCCTCAACACGATCGGATTTCCGTCGCTGATCCCTCCCAGTATGCCTCCGGCCCGGTTTGCGGTTTTTCCCACTCCGTCTTCGGTAGGGATAAACCCGTCATTATTCTCAGATCCCCTGGCCTCCGCTACATGAAAACCGTCTCCGATCTCCACTCCCTTCACGGCTCCGATTGAGAAAATCGCCTGCCCCAGCCGGGCATCCAATTTATCGAATACCGGTTCACCGATTCCCGCCGGGACACCGGTAACAATACACTCGATCACTCCTCCGGCCGAATCGCCCTCCTCCATCAATCCGGCCAGATATTCCTCCGCCTGCGCGGAGGCCTCCTCATCCGGCATCCGGAGCGGGCCGGCTTCGATCTGCTCACGGCTCGGGACGATCCCGTCCTGATAAACATTTTTCCGGCAACAATACGGTCCGATCTGCTTCACATAAGCCGTTGTATCCACACCGAGACCGGCCAGAAGCTTTCCGGCAACACAGCCGGCCGCCACTCTGGCCGCCGTCTCCCTCCCCGAAGACCTGCCTCCGCCGCGATAATCCCGGAATCCGTATTTGGCATCAAAGGTGAAATCCGCGTGTCCGGGCCGATAGTAGCCGGCCACCTCCGAATAGTCCCCCGATCTTTGTGACGTATTCCGTATCACCAGCGAGATCGGTGTCCCGGTCGTCTTTCCCTCGAAAACTCCCGACAGTATCTCCACCGTGTCCGTTTCGCTGCGAGGTGTCGCGTATTTTGTCTGTCCCGGCGCCCTTCTGGCCATCGCCTCCGTAAAGTCCTCCCCGCTGAGCGGAATCCCCGCCGGACACCCATCGACTACCACTCCCAGAGCCGGCCCGTGGGACTCTCCCCACGTCGAAATCCTGAACACTTCTCCGAAAACTGATCCTGCCATGTTCTTTCTCCTTACTGTTTATCGCCGTTATTCGGCATTTATACCGCGATTTTTCGGCACTTTTGCCACCATCGGCATATTTTTCCCGTTTCTCAAAAAAAATATTTGTCTTTTTCCATAATCTATTGTATAATAAAATGAGCAGAAATGAAAGGAGATTTTTATGTTTAGTCAGTTTTTTGGAAATTATCTTTTAGAAAACCAGAAAATCACCGCTGAGCAATTCTCCTCATGTATGAATTACATCAAGGCGAACCGGGTAAAACTCGGACTGATCGCCGAAAGTGAGGGGCTGCTTACCAGCAGCCAGGTGATGGAGCTCAATTATCTTCAAGTGCAGTCTGATGAACGTTTCGGTGATCTCGCTGTAAAAAAAGGATACTTGACGGAATCTGATGTGAATTATCTTCTGGGGCTTCAGAGCAACCCGTATCTGCTCTTTGTCCAGGCATTGGACGAGAACGGATGCCTGACTCATGATGAGATTGATTACAATCTGACTGCTTTTCAAAAGGAGAACGATTACTCAAACTCGATCATGAAGGCGATTCGGGATGCCAACATCGAAGGGATGCTCCCGGCTTTTGTTGATGTGCCGGATAAAAGATATCAGGACCTGATCGGATTGACATTACGAAACATCGTAAGATTTATCAACACCTTTATACGTATTGCTCCGGGTTCTTTTGTGTCCGGTGAGACACCAAAGTACGCCGCCTATCAGCACACCATAGGGGATTATCGGTGTATGCTCGGATTTACCGGCAACAATGACGATATCCTGATGATGGCAGACGGATACGCCAAAGAAGAATTCGGAACCGTCGACGAGGATGCTCTGGACTCCATCGCCGAGTTCACCAACTGCGTTAACGGTCTTTATGCAGCTGAACTCAGTTTCCAGAACATCGCGATGGATATGATGCCTCCGAAGCTTACTTTCGACGAGCCTATCGACGTGAGCGACGAATACTACTCACTTCCGATCTATCTGGAAGGCAAGCAAACAAACCTGATCGTAAAATTTGACTAAATGGGAGGAAGTATATCATGGCAAGTGTATTGATTGTCGACGACTCCCGTACTTCGCGCCGGATGTTGGCCAACATCCTTGAAAAATTCGGACACGAAGTCGTAGGAGAAGCAAAAAACGGGGAAGAAGGTGTTCAGAAGTACATCGATCTGAAACCGGATATCGTTACACTGGACAGCACCATGCCGGTGATGGACGGTCTGGGTGCCCTCGACGGCATCATTGAGGCCGATCCGGAAGCGAATGTGATTATGGTTACCGCTGCCGGCCAAAAAGAAAAGATGGTGGAGGCGATCAAGCGCGGAGCTCTGGAGTTCATGCAGAAGCCGTTTGATCCCGATCAGATCGAATCGATCATCGAGTCGATCCTGACCACAGAATAAGGGATTTGTCGATTAAAATTAATGGTGTCGTCTTTGGACGGCACCATTTTTCGTTTAATAATCCTGATTTGTGATAATTCTGATTTTACTTTTTCTTTTTGTTTCCCGCGTAGGTGAAGTTGGCCGTTGATGTGTTCTTTCCTTTCTTTTTGGAACCGGCTTTCACTCCCACCGGTTTGTCCGGCAGGTAATTCACCTGCTTCGTCTTCAGATAGCTCATGATGATCCACAGGGAGTAAAGCGCTGCCGAGATCATCAGGACATGATAGACAACCATCGATACCGCATCCGGCAGGATCGTCGGGAGCAGAGTGTTCAAAAACTTAATCAAAAATTGAGAAATGAACGCAATCCCGAACATCTTCAATCGGCTGACCTGCTGGTGATATTGCCCCATTACAAGTGTAGTAGCCGTGAGTATCAACATAAACAGGATACACTCCAACAGGAACAGATACATGTTTCCTGTAGACAATCCCAGCACCCGCTGTTTGGTCTCCTCCGATCCCGCATAGCTTCCGAACCAAAGCTGAAACCCGATGATGAGCGGTGCTCCGTATACCAATATGTAATTCCATACCGAATATGCCAATCCGAATCCCAATCCGACGGATATTCCCCGTTCCACCCGGGATTCTCTCATATTGGCCAGATATACTGCCCAGTACAGTCCGCCCGCTGTCAGAAGCGCATAGCACGCCGCGATGATCATCTGCTTGACGACATCTCCGATACCGGTTTCGAACCAGCTGCTCTGCATGATCATGGCCCCGACCCAACCGTAGACCATCACATAGATCCAAGCCTGCCATATGTATCCTACGATCCCGTAGCAGGCAGTGAAGAGAAGTCCCTTGACCTTCAGTTCCTTGCGTAAATGCAGAAATAAAATGATACCTGTCATGACCGGAATCACGATCGCCAGGATCATTCCGATCATCTGTCCGATAGAAATCATGCTATGAAATACTCCTAATCCGTTTTTTGATAGTAGACAATCCGGCGATCCGGTCTTCAAACTCCTTCTCCGTCATCACGCCGGTCACAAATCCGACCTCGCCGTCTGCCACGCCGTCCACCCACGTCAGATTGTCAAACGCTGCCGAAGCAGCTGATTTTTCCGAAGCATCGATACGGACAAAGAAGGCGTTCTTCATATGATCCAGAGACTCCACTACCTGTTTTTTCTCATCCCAGCGAATCTTCACGGGAATCTCCCGGTTTTTCACTGCCTCGATGATGTCCGTTACCACCGCGCTGGCTGTCGCTTCCTTCCCGGCGCCCTGGCCGTAGAACATCACCTCACCCAGCATGTTTCCGGTCACGGAAATCGCGTTGAACACACCGTTCACACTGTACAACGGACTGTCCGGTCCCATCAGGAACGGTGCAACCAGGGCATAGAGTCTGCCATCCTCCCGCCGACTCATCCCCAGCAATCGGATCACCTTTCCCATTTTTTTCGCATAGGCGATGTCCACGGAGGTTATCCCGGAAATCCCTTCTGTTGTGATATCCTCATAATCCACCTGAGCCCCATAGACCAGAGCCGTCAGAATTGCGATTTTCCGGCATGTATCGTAGCCCTCGACATCCGCCGTGGGATCTGCCTCCGCATATCCCAGCTTCTGGGCCTCCTTCAGGACATCCGCATAATCCGAACCCTCATCCGCCATCTTCGTCAGGATGAAGTTCGTGGTTCCGTTCAGAATTCCCTCGATAGACAGGATCTCATCCGCCACCAGACACCGGTTCAACGGACGGAGGATCGGAATTCCCCCTCCCACACTGGCCTCGAAAAAGAAATGAACCCCCTTCTCCTCTGCCAGGCGGATCAACTCCGTTCCGTGATCTGCCACCAAAGCTTTGTTGGAGGTGCAGACACTTTTTCCGGCCAGGATTGACCTTTTCACAAAATCATAAGCCGGCTTCGTTCCGCCCATCGTTTCCACTACGATATCGATTTCGGCATCCTTCTCGATTTCTTCAAAGTCATGGGTCACCAGTTTTTCCGCCGGATCTCCCGGGAAATCCCGAAGATCCAGAACCCGGCTGACCTCTATCGCTTCCCCGGCCTTCTCCCGAATCAGTGTCGCATTCTCAGTCAGCACCTGATACACCCCGGATCCGACCGTACCGTATCCTAATACTGCTACTTTAGTCATTTTTATCCTCCTGATCCTTCTCTTCCTCGTCCTGCGAACCGGAATCCGACTCCTCACCCTGCTCCATCCGGGCGAGCTCTTCTTCCCGTTTTTTCTTCTCCTCTTCCTTCCGCCGGCGCTCTTCCTCGATCCGACGGCGTTCCTCCTCTCGGCGCTCCTCTTCGATCGCTTCGATGAGCTTTTGCAATTCACCGCACTGCTCCTTCGTCAGCAGACGATCCGGATTCATCACCAGCACCAGAGCGTGATTTTTCTTCTGTATCCCGCAATCCGCGTAGTCGGTTTCCGATTTATTGAAAAATCCGGGAATCCCCTGTACGGAACCGTCCTCAACCGTGACGATCTCGGAAATCCCGTCGCACTCCATGGCAAACGAACCGCATCGGGACAGGAAGACCACATTTTTCTTCTCCGCACTCCGACCGGTTCCCTCCGGGATGTTCAAAAGCTGCTCACCATCCACCAACGGAATCTGTTCCCCGTGCACATCGACAATTCCCTTGACAAACTCCGGAAGCCCCTCCCTCGGTTTGGGCTCGGATTTATGAACGATTGTCTTCATCTGGGACACATCGACGCCAAACTCTCTTCCCTTCAGGATAAAACACACGACTTCCTTCATAAGCAACCACCTTACTCATTGATCCATTTCAGATAAGCATTCATAAACATATCGATATCGCCGTCCATCACAGCCTGTACATTTCCGGTCTCCGCTTCCGTGCGCAAATCCTTCACCATCGTATAGGGCTGCATCACATAGGACCGGATCTGGGATCCGAATCCGTTCTCCATCACCTCACCGCGAATTCCCTGCTCTTTTTCCAGATTCTCCTGCTGTTTCAGGATCAGGAGCTTGGTTTTCAGCATCTGCATCGCTTTATCCTTGTTCATATGCTGGGACCGTTCGTTCTGACACTGTACCACGATCCCGGTAGGAAAGTGCGTGATACGGATCGCCGAAGAGGTCTTGTTGATATGCTGACCACCGGCACCACTGGACCGGTAGGTATCGATCCGGATGTCATCATCCGCAATCTCGATATCAATCTCCCTCTCGATATCCGGCATCACATCGCAGGATACAAAGGATGTCTGACGCTTTCCCTGCGCGTTGAAGGGAGAAATCCGAACCAGCCGGTGCACCCCGTGCTCGCTTTTCAGATATCCGTAAGCGTTCGGTCCTTCGATCTGCATGGTGATGGATTTCAGACCTGCCTCGTCTCCATCCAGAAAGTCGAGAATCTCGACTTTATACTCTTTTTTATCCGCCCAACGCTGATACATCCGGCTGAGCATGCTGGCCCAGTCACAGCTCTCTGTTCCGCCGGCTCCGGCATGCAACGTCAGGATCGCGTTTTCCGTATCATACTCTCCGGTCAACATCGTAGAAACACGAAGAGTGTCGAATTTAGATTTAAATTCTTCGAATTCGGATTCGACCTCAGACACCAGAGATTCGTCGTTTTCTTCATTTCCCATCTCGATAAGGGTCATGATATCGTCGTAATCAGTACTCAATCCATCGGCTGCCTCGACGATGGATTTCAGATCCTTCGCCTCCTTCATCGATGCCGTGGCCGTCTCGGAATCATCCCAAAAATTCGGCGCCTCCATGTTTCGCTCCAGCTCCTCGATCCGAAGCTTTTTCTCGTTCAGATTCAGGGAATTCCTGACCTCCTCCAAAGGCTGTTCATACCCCTGGAGCTCAATCCGAATATTATCTAAAGCTACCATAGCTCAACCTTTCTGACTTGTTATCTTCCGTGACAATACTTATACTTCTTGCCGGATCCGCAGGGACAGGGGTCGTTTCTTCCGACCTTCTGCTCCACCTTCCGCTGCTGGGGCGCTGCCGAATCGTCCTTGTTCGTTCCGGTCACCTCGGCAACCTGTTCACGCTCCACCTTCTGCTCGATCCGGACGTGCATCAGCATGCGTACGACTTCCTCACGAATGGATGTGATCATCTCCTCGAACATATCAAAGCCCTGCAGACGATACTCTACCACCGGATCTCTCTGGCCGAGACTCTGAAGACCGATTCCCTGACGGAGCTGATCCATATCATCGATATGGTTCATCCAGTGGGAATCCGTCACACGAAGCAGAACCACACGCTCGATCTCACGAATCTGTTCCGGCTCGGGGAACTCTGCCTCCTTACTCTCGTAAAGATGAATGGCTTTTTCCTTCAACTCCTGTATTAATTCTTCTTTTGTTCTACCCTCGTAGTCTTCCGGAACCAACGGTTCTAAGGGAATAATTGGGATTAAGATCTGATTTAACTCAGCCATATTCTCGGCTGTCGGTCCCTGATCCTCTCCGATCACATGCCCGACATAGCGCTCCACCTGCTCCTCGATCATGCTGAGGATGTTGTCACGCATATCGTCTCCGTCCAGCACCCGGAATCTCTCAGCATAGATGATCTCTCTCTGCTCGTTGTTCACCTGATCGTAATCGAGGAGGTTTTTACGGATTCCGTAGTTGTTGCTCTCGATCTTCTTCTGGGCCCGCTCGATGGCACTGGTCAGCATCCGGTGCTGAATCTGCTCGCCCTCGGGGATTCCCAGAGAATTGAACATATTCATCAGGTTTTGAGCACCGAAAAGACGCATCAGGTCATCTTCCAGTGAGATATAGAACTTCGACTCACCCGGATCTCCCTGACGTCCGGCACGTCCACGCAACTGATTGTCGATTCGGCGGGACTCGTGGCGCTCAGTACCGATGATCTTCAGACCGCCCAACTCCTTCACGCCATCACCCAGCTGGATATCGGTACCACGACCGGCCATGTTGGTTGCGATCGTCACGGCACCCTTCTGTCCGGCATCCGCGATGATCTCCGCCTCCATCTCGTGGAACTTCGCGTTCAGGACTTTGTGCTTGACCCCCACACGGTTCAGCATCCCCGACAACTCCTCGGACGCATCGATCGTGATGGTACCCACCAGTACCGGCTGGCCGGTCTCGTGAGACTTTTTGATCTCTTCTACGATCGCGTTCAGCTTCTCACGCTTGGTTTTGTATACGGCGTCCTCATGGTCGATTCGCTGTACCGGAAGATTGGTCGGAACCTCTACGACGTCCATGCCGTAGATCTCACGAAACTCCTTTTCCTCCGTTACGGCGGTACCGGTCATTCCGCATTTTTTGTTATATTTGTTGAAAAAGTTCTGGAACGTGATGGTAGCCAGCGTTTTGGATTCACGCTTCACCTTCACCTTCTCTTTTGCCTCGATCGCCTGGTGAAGTCCGTCGGAATACCGACGTCCCGGCATGATACGACCGGTAAACTCATCGACGATGAGCACCTGGTCATCCTGAACCACATAATCCTTGTCCCGGTGCATCAGCGCATGCGCACGCAGAGACAGGTTGATACAATGCTGGATCTCGAGGTTTTCCGGATCTGCCAGGTTCTCCAGATGGAAAAAACGCTCGGCCCGCGCTACACCCTCCTGGGTAAGGTTGGCCGTTTTTTCCTTCTCGTTTGCCACATAGTCTCCGGTCTCCTGGTTGTCCTCTTTCATGATGATGTCCATTTTGGACATCTCCTTCTCCGTTCCTCTCTTCAACTGGCGAACGAAGTTATCGCATGCCTCGTAAATCTTGGTCGACTTTCCGCTGGAACCGGAAATGATAAGAGGGGTTCTGGCCTCATCGATCAAAACCGAGTCCACCTCGTCGACGATGGCATAGTTCAAATCCCTCTGAACCAGCTGTTCCTTATAGATCACCATGTTGTCACGGAGATAATCAAATCCCAGTTCGTTATTCGTCGCATAGGTGATGTCGCAGTTATATGCCTCACGTCGCTCATCGTTGTTCATGGAGTTCAGGATCACACCGACGCTTAACCCGAGAAACCGATGGATCTCGCCCATCCACTCCGCATCACGCTTGGCCAGATAGTCATTGACCGTCACGATGTGGACGCCTTTTCCCTCCAGAGCGTTCAGATAAGCCGGCAACGTAGATACCAGGGTTTTTCCTTCACCGGTACGCATCTCCGTGATTCGCCCCTGATGCAGGATGACACCACCTATCAGCTGTACGCGGAAATGCCGCAGTCCGATTGTCCTTTTGGAAGCCTCCCGCACAACGGCATAGGCCTCCACCAATATATCATCCAGGGTCTCTCCCTGGGCCAGACGCTCCTTGAACTCGTCTGTCTTCCCACGAAGCTCCTCATCCGAAAGTGCCTCGATCTGAGGCTCCATGGCTTCAATCTTGTCAACGATGGGAATCACCCTTTTGACCTCACGTTCACTGTGTGTTCCCACAATTTTCTTAATCAATCCCATTTTTCTAATCCTTCTTTATATAATGATATGAAATTGCGCCTACAGTATTATATCAGAAAACCGTCTTCCTTTCAACCTTATTTTTTATTTCCCTGACATCAGTCTCCCGGCCCGCTCATACGCTTCCTTCGTGATTTCCTGTCCGGAAAAACCGGCTTTTTCCAGGATTTCAACCAATTCCCGCCTCTCGGTTTCGCTTAATTTCAGCTGTCCGGCATCCTCCATCGCCCGGACGCGTTCCCTGTAGTTGATCGTCACCGCCGCGGGTCTGCCCGGAGACACCGGTGATTTCTTCTGTGCGGCGTTCTTCGCCACGATCCGGTCGGCCCGCCGGCTCCTCCTGTGAAACTCCATCACCAACCGGTCGTTTCGCCCCGCCCGGAGGTACCGGACTCTCCCCCGCACAAAACGTATCATGAAAAATATCACCACGGCAAGCACAGCCCCGGCTGCCAGGATCAAAAATCCATACCCCATCATCCTTCCGATGGAATCCAGTCCCATACCGCCCGGTGTTCCGTCCGCGCTTCCGCTCTCCCCACTGGCCGAACCAGCGATGGAGGTCCCGGCGAAGAAATCGATCAGGCTCTGTAAAAATCCTTTGTCCGGAGCCTCCTCGTCCGACCAGGGCGTCAGCTCGGCCACTCTCCAATGACCACCGATCTCCACCTCCACCCAGGCATGGGCCATGGCATCGACGACATTTACCGTCACGACCTCTGTTTCCTGTGACAACATACGGGCCCCGTCGTAATAATCCTTTACCCTCAGATCCGGTCGCAGCGTCGCATACTCCGTCAGATCCGAAGGATCGATGGCATACCCCTCCACATAGCGGGCCCGGTATCCCAGCCGTCTCAGGATCAGGGTGGCGGCACTGGCAAAATGAGCACAGTATCCTCTTTTGTTATCCGCCAGAAAATAATTGACAAAATCCTTTTTTTTCGGCGTCACCCCGGGCTGGTAGGTGTACGGGATATGGTCCTGAAAATACTTCCCCAACGCGCGGATCGCCTCAACCGCCTCATCCGCGTAAGCAGCCCCGCCCGATTTCGCATCCTTCTTCCGCCGGTATCGTTCCAGTCCCGCCTCTCGGATAAACTGATCGATCACCTCCCGGTTCGCATCCGGAACATTTTCATACAGGTACTGCTCCAACCGGTCCTGAACCTCGGAAAGCGCACTGTCCATCGTGTCCTTCGAGGCCTTCTCCTCCGTCTTTTTCTCCGGAACCGCACCGGGATCCATGATCCACGGATAATACGTCAGAGAATACACCTTCCGGTAGCTCATCATCTGAAGTTGATCCGTTTCACGCTCATCCACATAGTAGGGTAAAAATGTCCCCAGTTCCGCCGCGATATTTTTTACATCCATCCGGGCCTTCGCCGAGGATTCCACATGCTCCTCATATCGTTTTTTCAGAAGCTCCGCCGTCGAGCTCGTCGTCTCCTCCGGCAGGGGCTTCGAAACTACGGTGATGCTTCGCTGTCCGGTCCCGTCCGTCTCGCCTTCCTCCCTCATCACCATCTGCACCGGCCTCTGCCAACGGTTATCGAACGGCAGATACTCCGCTCCAGTAAAGGAACGGAGATATACCCGATCCGTGCTGTAGGGAACGAACGTCACCTCCAAATCCGTTTCGTAATCAAGAGATACCGAGTTGATACCGCCCAGCACTCCATTTTTCAATCCACCCGCGGCATCGTACCGGTTAAACAGTCCCCAAAGTCCGTTTTTGTAGATATTGGCAACGGAGTCATGGGTCCCCACCTTCCAGGTGCTCCGCCCTCTGTTCACCGTTTCAAAATCATGCTTATCGACAAAGAGCTGGAAAACACCGCCCACCACTGCCACCATCACGCAGAGCATCACCACCATCGTCAGATGATGACGGAACGAATACACATAATTGATGAACCGTTTCCTCGGTTGATACTCAAACTGCCGGTCGTTTTTGGTAATCGGCGTATGCTTCGCTCCGCGGAAAACAAACACGATGATACAGCCGGCCATCAACATCAGAATGTAGATCATGTCCGGCTCACACTCGAAATAAAAAGGAATCGTTAAAAAGAAAAATGACACGAACATCACGGCAAAATACTTCATCTGCCGCGATATCAGCGCATTTAACAGAATCGCATGTACCCATCCTACATAGACAAACGCGATCGTCACCGTCACATCCCGGTTTCCGATGGATTCTGCGTATCCCTGGACCACCTCGGTATCGAAGTAATACGCGATTCGTTCCGAGATGATGTTGACCACCGCAAAAAAACCGCTGCTGATATACTTTCGAAGAAACAGCGCCGTCCCCAGCATAATGATAAACAACACTAAATAACCAAGATTCTCCCAAACCTTGGTTAAGTATAAAAATGCGGAAAACAGCGAGCCGATCAATACGGCCAGATGGATCACCAGCGCGTCATACGGTATTTTAAACGAAGAAAGGAGACATCCCATCGAGCCCATGACAACCAGATACACGATAAATCCTTTCAGGAGCAACGTGAAAAATCGTGGCTCGGTATCAAACTCCGCCTCTTCGCTTAAAACCAGACCGGAAGTGATCACATAAGGTTGTTTTTTCAATCCTTCCAAACCTCTCATGTGGCATCCTTTTTCTCAGCGTTGTAGGAGAACTCGACCTCCACCATCCTCTGTCCACCCGACATAGCCGTTTTCCATCCTTCCGAATCGGATGTAGCCACCCAGGAAAGGATAGAGGTTGTTCAGGATTGCGTCCAGCCCGGCGGGTCCGGTGCCGGATGGGATCCTCGCGGACACGGGCATCGAGAGGATCTCTTCAAAAGCCCTGTCTACATCGGCCGGGTTTGCCAAGGTAAACGAATCGAAGCCGCCGCTTGTCGCCGAATACGCCAACAGGCGGATATCGGTCTCCCCTTCCGTCCATACTCGAAGCTCCTGATAGGTATACATCAGGATGCGTTCTGGTAATCCCGGCGGTTCTTCGACGTAGGACATGTCGCTTTCCCTTTTCATGAATCCGCGCGATGTCTTTTTCACTTCCTGCGTGTCAACCGTTCGTCCGGTATTCAGCTCCTCCTCCGGTGCCACGACTACCGTCAGTTCCAGGCCGGCCATCTGGGTACGGATCTTTACCATCCATTCTTCCTGTCTGGCCGACAGTTTCCAGTGGATATCCCGGAGTCTGTCTCCCGGAGTATACTCTCTGATATCGCTGACCTCGGAAAAATCACTTCCCCGGCGGTTGCTCTCCTCCACCTCCGTCATCCCGGAGGATACGGATTCCGCATCCGGGGCATGTCCGATACCGACAGGCGGCAGCGTGACAAATTCGGCTTTGCTGATCCATCCGGCCGGGATCGATGTGATGCCGGTAGTTTTCTTTTCCTGACTGGAAACGTCACGCCCGGCTTCGCCGGACCTGACAAATCGTTCGGCCGATGAGAATCCGGCTTCGCCGGACGGCCTCACTCCTGCGCTTCCGATCCGGTAACGGACCAGTCCGATCGGATCCTGAACTTCAACACCGATGATCTCCATCCGGTAGCATCCGATGCGGGTTGTTGTAAACGGGATCCGAAGCGTGGATACTCCATCATGAAGCCATCGCGACACCAAAGGTAACGATACCATCAGATCATCTTCTGTTTTCGACCAGGTTATATTTCTGACAGTCAGATGAACACGAACATCCAGTGTTCCGATCACCAAAGGGTTTGTAAGCTCAATTACGGGAAATACCTCATCTCCCGGTCGGGATATGTCCGCATGATAAACGCGGATAAAGGCCGATACTCTCCGGACTAAAAACGCTCCCGTCACGAGACTGAACAGCGGAATGATCATCAAAAACGCCGTGAAAAATAACAGTACATAACTGCGGAACATCAGAAAAAACAAAAGCATCAGCGCCAGCCATAACACATATCCGGCCAGACGAAACGGACGCGGGCATATCCGGAATCTGTTTTTTTCAGTCATCGATCCTCCCTGAAAACCTTCCTAATCCTATCATCAAAGTCGCGGCGGTTGTACCTCCATCATGATCTGTTTTAAACACGCGTCCACCCGTTTCCCCTCAGCGGCCGGACGGGTTCCGAGCCGTACCCGGTGACCGAGAACATCCGGAACCACCCTCTGGATATCCTCCGCCGTGACAAAGTCACGACCGGCCAGCATCGCCATGGCACGCGACATCCTGAGCAGCGCTATCGTACCACGCGGGGACGCGCCACCGGAAAAATACTCGTGTTCTCTCGTTTTCTCCACAAGAGATACCATATAGTCATACAATGCGTCGTGAACAAACAGCTTTTTTGTCTCTTCCTGTAAAGCGACGATCTCCTCCAGTGTTACGATCTGTTTCACGGTATCTAAGTGTTCCCACACCTCGGATTTTAAGATATCAACCGCATCCTTATGAGCGGGATACCCCATCGAAATCCGTATCATAAATCGATCCATCTGCGACTCGGGCAACAACTGTGTTCCCGATGCGCCGGATGGATTCTGTGTGGCGATCACCACAAAGGGCTGCGGCAGCTTCCACGTCCGTCCTTCGACGCTGACCTGCCGCTCCTCCATCACCTCGAGAAGAGCCGACTGCGTCTTCGGCGAGGTACGGTTGATCTCGTCTGCCAGAAACAGATGACAAAAAACGGAGCCCTGGCGAAATCTGAACTCGCCGGCCTCCTTATCATACATGGAAAACCCGAGCAGGTCCGACGGCAACACATCCGGTGTAAACTGCACCCGATGACAGATCAGTGACATTGTTTTCGCAAATGTCATGGCCAGTGTCGTCTTCCCCACGCCGGGGATATCCTCCATTAATATATGTCCCTCCGCCAGGATCGACGCGATGATCTTCACGATCACATCATCCTTGCCGCGGATGATCCGCGCGACCTCCTGCCGTATTTTCTCAAGTTTTTCCATGGAATTGCCTCCGATTTTAATGCTACCACCCCTGTCTATTTTAGCATAAAATCGGATTTCCGTCAAGAAAACAGGCGTCTTATCCTGTCCGAAGGAAAGCCCTTCCCGGCCAGATAACGCATCTGTTTCTGCTTCTCCTCGAAGGTGAGTTCCGAAACCTCACGACCGCGCAGACGTTTTGTCAGCAAAGCCCGCATCGCCACGTCCTCCGGCTCCTCCCCTTCCACTGTTTCCGCTCCGTCATAACAGGTCGAAAAAGCCTCCGACAGAATCTCATCGGAGACACCCCTCTCCTTCAGCTTGCGACGAATCTCGTTTTTGCTTTTGGTCAACTTATGATAATCGATGTAGCCACATGCGTACCGGAGATCATTGATATATCCGAACCGCGACACATAATCCATCGCAAAGTCCGAAGCGATTTCCGAAAACCCGGCGCGATACAGCCGGTCATGCAGCTCATGCTCGGTCCGGTCCTTGTGCAGCAAAAGCGCCATCGCCTTTTCTGTCGCCTTTTTACTTTCTTCATCCGGAAATACAACAACGGACTCTGCCGCAGATTGTTCCGCGGCAGAGTCCGGGTGTTTTTCGAAAGCGTCAGGTCCGGCTTCGCCGGTCGGCCTCGCTTCGGAGAATCCCTTTTTTATATCACTGAGATCCATGTTTCTCTCCTGTTTTACTCCTGCTTTTCTTCGGATGCTTCCGCCTCGTCTCCCTGAGTACTCAGGCACTTGTCCCGCACAGCCTGCTCCACTTCCTCAAAGATTTCGGGATTGTCCGCCAGGTAGTTTTTGGCGTTCTCCCGGCCCTGACCGATACGGTCTCCCTTGTAGCTGTACCAGGCTCCGCTCTTCACGATAATGTCATTCGCTGCCGCGAGATCCAGAACATCCCCCTCACGGGAAATTCCCTTGCCGAACATAATATCGAACTCTGCCTCCTGAAAAGGCGGCGCTACTTTGTTCTTCACGATCTTGGCACGAACGCGGTTTCCGATCTTCTCCCCCGCCTGAGAGAGTGTCTCGATACGACGAACCTCCATCCGGACCGACGCGTAAAACTTCAACGCGCGACCGCCGGTCGTCGTCTCCGGATTCCCGAACATCACTCCGATCTTCTCACGAAGCTGGTTGATGAAGATCACCGTACAATTCGACTTGTTGATCACGCTGGTCAACTTCCGGAGTGCCTGACTCATCAGTCTCGCCTGCAATCCGACATGTGAGTCACCCATATCCCCGTCAATCTCGGCCTTCGGAACAAGCGCTGCCACCGAGTCCACGATCACGATATCCACGGCTCCCGAACGAACCATGGTCTCCGTGATCTCCATCGCCTGTTCTCCACTGTCCGGCTGAGAGATATACAGTTCGTTGATATCCACTCCGATATTCTTCGCATAAACCGGATCCAGTGCATGCTCGGCATCGATAAAACCGGCAATCCCTCCCCGCTTCTGGACCTCCGCTACCATATGAAGAGCCACCGTCGTTTTTCCGCTGGACTCCGGACCGTATATCTCCACGACCCTTCCCTTGGGAATACCACCGACTCCCAGCGCGATATCCAGACTCAACGAACCGGTCGGCGTCGACTCCACCTGAAGATGCGTGTTATCTCCCAATCGCATGATAGAGCCCTGTCCGTACTGCTTCTCAATCTGCGCGATCGCCGACTCCAATGCCCGAATTTTGTTCGGGTCCTTCTCTAAACTGTTCTCTGCCATATTTCCCTCCTCATTCTCTCGCAAATCATCTGTTCGATATTTTGATAAAAATACGAACGCTTGTTCGTATGTTCTTATCATACACGATGATTTCCGATCTGTCAACCCCTTTTTTTGATACTGCCTCATCATAACACATATCTTTTTTTCCGTCTACTGTTGTTCGTCCGCAGATATGGGGCCTATCAGGGCACAAAAAAGAACGTATCGCCACTGCCGGTCTCCGCGGCGACCGAAGTTCCGCCGTCACGAGCCATCCATCAACAGTGGTGATACGTTCCGTTTATCAAAATATTTTTTTCAAAAATACTTCGTATCCTTTTTCCGTTTCATAGATATCTGCCTTGCTGGTGATTTCCCAGGGCGCGTGCATGTTCAAAACCGCCACGCCGCAGTCGATGACCTCCATCCCGTAGAGCGCCATGATGTAGGCGATGGTTCCGCCGCCGCCGATATCCACTTTACCAAGCTCCGCGGTCTGGTAGCAAACCCCGGCCTCCTCCAGTATCCCCCGGATCCGTGCCATAAACTCCGGATTGGCATCGTTGCTTCCGGACTTGCCGCGGGCTCCCGTGAACTTGTTGAAGACCATTCCGCGACCGAAGTAAGCAGCATTTTTCTTCTCGTACGCCGAAGCATAGGTCGGATCGAACGCAGCGCTCACATCGGAGGACAGCATCCGGCTGTTCTGCAGACAACGCTTCAGCAAACGGTCATCGTAATCACCCATACAGCCGAGCAGCTCCGCCACCGTGTTTTCGAAAAAGCGTGACCTCATACCGGTCGCGCCCACGCTTCCGATCTCTTCTTTATCCACCAGCAGACAACAGGTGGTGTACTCCGGATTCTCCACGGCCAGCATGGCTTTCAACGAGGTGAAGGCACAGACCTTGTCGTCCTGACCGTAACCCATGATCATGCTGCGGTCGATCCCGGACTCCCTGGCAGCACCCGCCGGTACGATCTCCAGCTCTGCCGACAGAAAATCCTCTTCCTCTACATCGTATTTTTCTTTCAAAAGAGCAAGGATATTCTTTTTGACGGTTTCCTTCTCTTCTTTTTCTTCCTTTGTCCGATCCGGCAGGGGACGGGATCCGATCAGGATATCCAGCGCCTCTCCCTCAATCACCTTGCTTGCTTTCTTGTCCATGTTTTCCTGCGAAAGATGGATCAACAAATCCGTCACACAGAACACCGGATCGTTCTTCTCCTCACCGATGCAAATCGGTACCACCGTTCCGTCCGTCTTCACAAACACACCGTGGATCGCCAGCGGCAGGGTCACCCACTGATACTTTTTGATCCCGCCGTAATAATGGGTATCGAGATAAGCTAACTCCGTATCCTCATATAACGGATTCTGCTTCACGTCCATCCGCGGGCTGTCGATGTGGGCACCGAGAATCGCCATACCTTTTTCCAACGATTTTTTTCCGATGTTAAAAAGCACCACTGCTTTGTTCATATTAACTGCATAAAGCTTGTCGCCGGGCTTGATTTTTTTCTTCTTTTTAATCACTTCCTTCAGGTCGGTATAACCGGCTTTTTTTGCCTCTTCAACCGAGTATTGGGTACACTCTCTTTCCGTCTTGTTTTCCGATAAAAACTTCAGGTATTCTTTGTTCAGTTTTTCCAGTTCGGTCAGGTCTTTTTTCTTGTATTTTTTCCATGCATTTTCACGTTCCATGATACTACCCTTTCTGTTATTTATTCATCAAATTCCACTACGACGAAAAACCCTTTTTCGTTTTCACGGATTTCTTTGACAATCCCCTCCCTGCTCTTCAGTCGTTCTCTCAAACCGTAGTTCGCTGACATCGCCACCGCCGGAACGATCGTATAGTAGAAGGAACTGGGCAGAACGCCTTCGGTGATCTCCACGCGGTCTCCGTCCTTCACAAGCCCCGGGCGTTCCATTTTGAACTCCATTTCTCTCACGGATCTCTCTCCCTTTATTCCGGTCTCCTGTCCCGAACCTCAAACTTTTTCCGCAGCTTCAATTCCGACAGAATCCTGTCATAAGCATCTCCGGCATCCTCCAGCGGGATATCCATACTGACGGCGATATTCGTCAGGATGTGTTCGTTGGCATCCTTCATATCCTCAAATATTTTCAGTTTCTCCGCGTAGGATCTGCTATCGAAAAATGTCATCATGCGAGCCGTCATCTCATCCTCCGGTTCCTCCTGCGCCAGAGGACCGTCCATCCCGATGGGGCCTCCCATACCGATGGGTCCTTCCATCTCGATCGGATCTCCGCTTTCCGGATCTACAGCTCTCTTCTTCCGCCGCAGCATCCGTCCGGCTTTCTTGTCCGGAAGAGCGTTGTGCTCCTCAATCCGCTCACGATCCTTCTGCGGCAATTCATCGAAGCTTCTCACATAGGTCGAAGAAAACAGACGCTTCTCCATGACATAATACTCATAGGGTTCCGTCAGTTCCTGAAAGCAGATCACTTCCTGATAATTCGGAATCGCCTGAGCCTGCGCCACCAGCTGAATCGGTTTTCCCGTTTTTTTATGATACATCACCCTTTTGTTCATATCTCATCCCTCCGTTTTCTCCTTTTCCGCCAAGGATTTGTTCACATAATCGCACACATCCTCGACATCAAGTCCATGTACAACACAAGCCTCGGCCAGTGTTTCGATCGCCGCCGAAGGACAGCTCACACAACCCATCCCGCACTCGAGCAAAGCGATGAACGCATCCGGATGTGCCTGCAGCAGGTCGTTGATCTTGACGTCCGGTGTAGCGTATTCCTTCACTTCCTGTTCTTCTTCCAAAACATCTTCCTCCTTTGATGAATCTCCAAAAATGAATTATACACCCATGAGCGGGTTTTTTCAAGAGTATCCAGAATTTTTTGAAAGGCATAAAGCAAAACAATGCAAATTTTTAACAAGAATTCATTGACACCATACGCGATCCGGTAGTATAATTAGCTCAAATTTTCTATACTTCAAGGAGGAATTTCACTCATGGACTATTCCAACAGAACACGTACCGTAACCGCGTACCTGACGGATATCAAAAAGGAAAAGCTTTCTTTCGATCACAAGGTACAGCGCCGCGGCAATCAGTGGTCACGCGCACAGAAGATCGAACTGATCAAAACTCTGATCCAGGGACATATGCCAATCCCGCCCATCCATGTCTCCAAGGACAAGGATGGAAAGATGTGGGTCATCGACGGAAAACAGCGCCTTACCACCATCAACGACTATGTAAACGGCAAATTCTCGCTTCCGGTGGACACCGAAATCACGGTAGAAGGAAAGAAATACGACCTGTCGAGAAAACGCTTCCCGAAACTGGAGGAAGAAATCAAATCCCGGATCACCGAGACCGAAATCCTGCAGGTTACCTATACAGACTGCGACTACGACGAATGTGCCAAGATCTACACCGTCCTGAACAACGGCACACCTCTTTCCAACGCACAGAAGATCCGTGCGCAGATCCCGGCCAACATCCTGGACGCTGTGGACGAGGTCTCCTCCAGTGAGTTCTTCGACTCTGTCCCCTTTACCCGGGCGCAGCTGAAAAAGGGAGAAGATCTGATTCTCATCCTGCAGGCCGCGATTCTCGCAAACGAATACGACTTCAAGAGCTTCGGCGGACGCGACATCCTGTCTTATGCGCAGTCCTGCAAGCCTGCCGACATCAACAAGATCAAGAAGGCCTGCGACGACCTTAGCAAGTTCACCAAGGATTCCGATAAAAAAGACCGTCAGGGCGGCTACAAGAAGATCAATATCCCGATGCTTTTCGCCGGAATGGCCGTATCCAAAGATAAAAAGAAGTTCTTCGAAAACTTCACGAAGTTCGACAAAGGCTACGAGAAAAACACCAAGTATCGCGAGTTCTGCGCCGTAGGCACCTCCAAGAAGGAGAATGTACTCGGACGTTGGGAGTATTTTAAAAAGAATATCAATGCATAGAACAAAGGGAGGAGGGGGAACCCCCTCCTCTCCTATTATCGTCTTCTCTTTCTTCGAAGAACATTACTCCATTTTCCATAGAACACTTTTCCGTATTTTTTGGCATATGCTCGAACACGTACATAATATACATCATTCAGCTTTATCTTGATTGTAAAACTATTCTTTTTTGCTTTAGTTTTCTTTGCTTTCTTGAACTTCTTGTTCGTAGAAATGTATAATTCATAACCCGATGCCCTGGCCACTTTGGTCCAGGAAACAATAAAGGTTACTCGATTTTTTTCAAGTGATTTCACCTTGACACTCTTTATCCTAGGCCCTGCCAATGAAATCGGCTTATGGGTAGGCGATGGTTTTGGCGTAGCTGAAGATACAGGTGAAACTGTTGGCTCGGCCGTAACAACCGGAGCAGGTGCAATAGTTGGCGCAACCGTAGGTATCGGCGCGGCGGTTGGACTCGGTGTCGGAGTGACTACTTGTCACAGAAGCCGCAGGCAGCTCTGGAAAACCGGATGTTTTATATACTCCTCCGTTGTACGCTCTTGCTATTCCTTTATCGACATACTCGCTAACGGTATACAGCGAAACACTTTTTCCGTTTAGTTTTAATGTATAATTACCATAACCGGTAATTTTTCCGATCTTTTGATAAATATTTATATTGATAATACCATTTTCTCTTAATATGATTTTACCAATCTTGTATCTATAGTGCTTTTTTTCATACTTATCATAACGTTTTTTTTTGTATTTTTTTTACAAAGCTTTTTGCACCGTTATATTTTTTCAATTGACGTAAAGAGATTTCTTTCCCCTTGTATTCTTCAAAACCTGTACCATTCCAGTGTAGGTAATATGGTTTATCTGATGCTCCGGAGCCATCTGAAGCCATATCATATTCACGTACTGACGATACAAATTCTGTTCCATGTATCTGTTTAAGGTACTCTCCGACACCCACCTCGTTCAGGCGACCGTTTTTATCCAAATAATAGCATAATGAGATCTCACTGGCCGCAGTATCATCATTAGCGTCAAACACAGCAAGTTTTTGTTCATTGTTTATTGTACATATTTTTGGATCGAAGATACTTATTTTAT
>JAFYBS010000197.1 GCA_017540125.1 Eubacterium sp. | reverse complement strand
TCAGGCATGCGTAGAGTCTGCGGATCTCATCGAGGGTCTTGTGTTCTTCCCCTGCCGGAATCTGAAAGGCACAGACCTCCGGGCATACCCCCATCAGCAGTTCACTGATCTCCTTCAGATACAAGGGAGCCACGTTGGAATCCGTGACGATGCAGATCTTGCGGGTCTCACACCCGAGCGCACGCAGCTCTTCCGCCAGAGGCGCAAAGGATTTCTCGAAGACGATATCGTAGCAGGGTTTGTTTTTGAAATTGACCGTCAAACGATTTGACATAAAAATCTCCTAAAGAAAACCTTCCCGGGAAAAATACCGGGAAGGTTCGTTCGCCCAGAAAAAAGGATCAGAACAGATTGCCGGAATCGGAAATATGGATATCATCCGACGCATTGTCGCTGATGTCCCCGGAAATGTTGGTGGTCTCCGGCGTAATGATGAATACGTAATTGGAGATGGATTCCATGCGGCCGTTCAGCGCATAGGTAGCACCCTTGACGAAATCGAAGACGCGCTGTGCGTTGGGCATCGTCTCCTTGTTGTTGATCATGTTGTCCAGATTCAGTACAACGCTTCTGCCGTCGAGCAGTGCGTCCACAGCCTGTGATGCATCATCCAGCGAGGTAGGCTTTAATACAAATACTTCCATGTTTGAGGTGCTCATCGTATTCTCCTTTACCGGTTTTTTGCTGCGGAACGGTGTAGCCTTGGGAGTGATCCTGCGGGGGATGCGTTCCTCTCCGTACTCGGAAAGCTCCTCCTCCTCTCTCATCGGTGGCTGAGCGGCTCCCTTGCGACGCGGAGCGTAAGGTTCTTCCTCCGTATCGTATTCGTCGTCATACTCATCCCCGGCTTCATCGTTCTCATTGTTGATGCTCATAAAACTTATAAATTTGTCAAGCGTACTCATTTTAACCCTCTGTACTCTCTTTTTCGTTCCCGTTCCTACATAAGAAGCGCCCTCTTCCAATGCTGCGGATCATTGCCGTCATTCCCATGGAGAGGACTTTCACAGGAATATTATCAATGTTTTGCGCCTTTATGTCAATGAAGATTTGCGCAAAGCCGCGTCTTTAGTCGTTGATGAATTCATCCGACTGGACACTGTCCGCATCGAGCGCGATGAAGTCATAGACCCTGAGTCCGTAATCCGTGAGCGACTCCACGATGGAATACTCATCGTTGGAATACAGAACCTTGATCTGCTTAAAATCCGCATAGCCCTTGTTGACATTGTAGACACCGGGCAGCGATCCGACCCGGTTGACCACGAAGGTCGTCTGTCCGTCTTCCGCGTAGAGAATGTCATTGTGTGAAAGGATGGAATCGTCCACGTAATATTGCCGGTTTTCCTTGCTGTAGCTGTAGATCTCGATGGTGACCGGGGAACTGGTCAATGTTCCGGCTTCACTGAAGGACTGCCGGTTGACATAGTATGCATTCGTCTCGTCGTTGTGGTAGACAAAATTCTCGTCCAGCAGGAAAAATTCCTTGTTCGTGATGGCGCTGTTCGGTATCTTGAGTCCCGTCTGTTCATCGAGGATCAGCTGTACATCCAGAAAACGGTCCGTGACGAAGGTGTTCATCGAATCGTGGAGCGAAAGCTGCGCAAAAAGCTCTTCCCCGTTCCGGACCAGACTTACCTTGGCCCAGGATTCGGAGAGATTCTTGAGAAAACGCACCTTCACGTAATCCTCCTTCAGAAGGCGCTCTCCGACCTCTTCCTCCACCGGGATCATGAGGGACCAGTTCTCACTCGTCGCGACCTTGTAGACCGTCTCTCCCTGGTTGTGCAGCTCATTGGAAAGAAGCTGCTTTTTTTCGTAAGTATCCGAAGTAAACAGATCGCCGGTCACCTGCTCCGGCGTAAGATCCTCGAGACCGTCCTGCCAGTAGGATACGATCCCGCTCAGTGCGGAATAGCCGAAACGGAAGGCACTGGATCCGTCCGGTGAGGACAGTTCCAACTGGTTGAGCAGATTGGTGTTGGCGAGCTTCAAAACCGCATTCTTGACCGTGTATTTGAAATCGTAGGTCTGCGAGAAATGCCTGGGATCGAAGCTTCCGGAGAAATTCGTGATGTCGTTCCGAAAATCCGTAAGCTCGCGATCGGTGAGCGTATTCCCGGCCAGGCTGGCGGATTCGAGATACTGCTTCAGAAGGCCGGTCTCATCGACGGTGTAAACCGTATCTCCCACGGCAACCCGTTGTCCCTCCCGGGCGAGATAGTTCACATATCCGTCGGCATTGCATCCCACGCCGGTCTCCTCCCGAAGCACGAGCGCACGATAATTCGTATTCTCGGACAGGGAACCTTCGGCCACCTCATAGCGGACGATCGGATCCGAATGGAAATAGAGATAGACCACGACCAGCATGTACAGAAAGACCAGAAACAAAAAGGCGGTAATGATATTCAGTTTTTTGATCCTCGGCCTGTGAGGAAAGGAAACAATCTTTTCTTCTTCTCTGTCCATGTTGATAATCAAGGAAAAGCCCCGGACCATGCCGAGGCTTTCCATCTGGGTCAATCTCAGTTTATAACGCGATGATTATATTCTCCTTGATGGCATCGGGAATCTCTGCCGCATCAAGGCTCACACTCAAAATAAAGTCCACATGGAATGCCTTGCTCAGCGCATCAAGCTTCATCACGGCATCAACCAGATCGCTGGGCTCTACAACGGCGATCTTGAGAAAACTGTCAAAGTACATCTGCATCAGATCGTGATCCTGCGAGATAATACCGGATACAAAACCAAGGAAGGAAGCGGTAGTGTCGATCGGATACCTGGAAACATCGATCATACGAACCTTATTGTTAAGCTCGTACATGTGCTTGGCACTTTTGTCCAGATAAACGATATTGCCGGATGCGGTTTGAATCTCACGGTTCACCTTATCAAGAAGCTCTTTTGTCTTACCTTTCCCCTTCTGACCTACAATCAATTGAACCATCGGACCGTCCTCCTTTATGTATTTTTTTGAAAGAACCCGTTGCGCCGGTGGCGCCTTCGACTCTGCTATTATTATATGGGAAATCGGGGCGAAAGACAACCCTAAGTTAAGGAACAATGAGCTGCAGCAAATCGTTCATATCATCGTAGAGAGCGTCCGTGGATTCGGCCTTCAGGACCACGGAAATATATGGATTCCCGCTTCCGTTTTTGGAATAAATGATCAGACAGTGTCCCGCCGCCTGGGTGGTCCCGGTCTTGCCTCCGATGATGGTGACATTGGCCGGTGCGGTATAGCGTTCACGCAGATAGCCGTTGCTGTTTTTGACCGAAATCTCCACGCCGATCCCGTTTTTGTCATAATACGTGGTTTCGTAATTCGTGGTGGAAATGATCTCGTTGAAATCCTCATATTTGATGCACTGATTGAAGATCAGATACAGATCGTAGGGCGTCGTGTAATGATTCTCATCGGTCAGTCCGTGGGCATTCACAAAATGTGTCCCCGTTGCGCCGAGCTCCTCCGCGCGCCGGTTCATCATATCCACAAAGCCGTCCACGCTTCCGCCGATATTCTCGGCGATCATATTCGCGACATCATTGGCGGAATACAAAAGCAAAATGCGCAGCGCCTGATAAAGCGTCATCGTATCTCCTACTTTGACTCCGGCCAGCTGTGCGCCCACCTCATCGATCTTGACCGCTTCGGTCGCTGTCAGGACCTGGTCCATGGAACCGTTCTCGATGGCGACCAGCGCCGTCATGATCTTGGTGATGCTGGCGGGATTCATGCGCGTAAAGGCATTTTTGGAATAGAGGACTTCCTTTTGCGATAAATCAAATAAAACGGCAGCTTCGGAAGTGCTCAGATCCAAACTGCCGTCTCCGGTCAGATCCTCAGGGGTGAGGACACAGAGCTCGGAGGCAAACGGCCTGGAGCGGTCTTCACTCTCCGACATCAGGACATTGATGCTGCTGACGCCGGAATTCACCTGGTAGGGAGAGGTATATTCAAGATTGCCGCAGCCGGTGAGCGCCAGAGCCGCAGCCATAAGGAGCGCAAAGGTGCGCTTCGGTTTATTTGTACATTTCACGCCACTCTAAATCTCCTCTGTCAAGGGACTTGATCAAAAGCTCCGCACTCGCCAGATTGGTGGCAAGCGGTATATTGTGCATATCGCAAAGGCGCATGACATTGCCCGGATCCGGTTCATGGGATTTGGGCGAGAGCGGATCGCGCAGGAAAATCACGAGGTCGATCAGATTCTGCTCGATCTGGGCCCCGATCTGCTGCTCTCCTCCGAGATGGCCGGCGAGGAACTTGTGAACCGACAGATTTGTCACTTCCTCGATCAGACGTCCGGTGGTGCCGGTCGCATAGAGCTCATGCTTGCTCAGGATCCCCCGATAAGCGACGCAGAAATTCTGCATCAGTTTCTTTTTGGCATCATGTGCGATAAATGCAATATTCATTGCTACTACCCTCTCTCTATGTCTGTATTCCCCAAAACTTACAATATTTCCTCTATGGAGGTAAGATTTCCCCGCTTGGCCTGCAACCTTACATTCATTACAAACCCTATGCCACCGAAGCAGCTCCACAGGGAGGTCAGTCCGTAACTCACGAAAGGAAGCGGCAATCCCGTATTGGGAAGCAGAAAGGTGGCCACTCCGATATTGAAAAACCCCTGGAAGCCGATCAATGCGCCCATAGCCGCTCCGATGATCGCCCCGGCCGTATCCGAGGCGCGCCTGGCGACCGAGATACATTCGAGTGCGATGAGAAATTCCAGAACGATGATCACCACGCTCCCCTTGAACCCGAATTCCTCTCCGATCACGGCAAAGATGAAATCTGTCTGGTCCTCCGAGAGAAAATTGCCATTCTTCAGGGAAGTGATCTCATTGTTCTTGTACCCCTTGCCATCGAGCATCCCCGACGCGATGGCGGTAACGGAATTGAGCTGCTGATACGCTTCCTCCGTCGCATACTGTTCCGGATATACAAAGGCCAGAATACGATTCTTCTGGTAAGGGATCAGCACATCACTGTCCGGCTTCAGCGCCAGAGAAACGATGATCGCAATCCCCGGAATCGCCACGGCCAGGATCCCGATAATGATCTTATAGCTTAATCCACCGGCATACATGATAATACAAAAGATCAAGACCACAACCAGGCTGGTGGACAGATCGGGCTGTTCGTGAATCAGTGCAAAGGGAACCAGAAGCAATGCGACGCATGCTGCGAGAACGGGAATCGTATTGAGGCGTTCACGCATTTTCATAATAAACTGCGCAAAGAATAAAATCAATAATATTTTGGCCAGCTCCGAGGGCTGGAACTGTATGCCGCCGATCTTGAGCCACCGCTGAGCATTGTGGGAGGACTCACCGACCAGAAGCACCAGAAGCAGCAAAACGATGTTGAAACCGTAGATGATCCAGTAGAATTTCAGGACAAAATGGTAATCGATCAGGCTGACGATCAGCAGGATGACGAAGCCGCTGATCATGCCGATGAGCTGCTTGTTCTGAAGGGAGGGCTCGGCACTTCCGATGGCATATACCCCGCATAGTGACAGGGCGAGGACAAGGATTATTAACTTGAAATCATAGTCTCGCAGGCGATAGTTTCTAAAGCTCATACAGTCTCTGAATGGAGGTGAGGGTCAGCTCCTCCGTGATAATCATGCCATTGCTGACATAGGCCATCTTGGGAACATTTTTGGGACGCAGTCCGA
The DNA here is from genome assembly GCA_017540125.1 of Eubacterium sp. Classification (GTDB taxonomy): domain Bacteria; phylum Bacillota; class Clostridia; order Lachnospirales; family Lachnospiraceae; genus Eubacterium_F. The sequence goes on along the minus strand of JAFYBS010000197.1, from coordinate 1,382 downwards.
AGCGGGTTTTGTCCGGTGCGCGGTAGGCCACGCCGCCGATCTCCAATACATCCGGAGACATCTCGAGGGCAGCAACAAAGGCCGATTCATTGGTCGCTCCGCCGGCGTAGGCTTCTCCCAGCAGACTTCCGAGGACCAGAATGCTACCCTTGGAGGAAACCCGGCTCCCGATCCCCACATTTCCGAGGATCACCACATTTTCTTCAAAATCGATCGAACTTTTGTTGATGACGGAGCCATGGTAAAACCGGCATTTTTCCTGCGGATTGAGCTTCCGCTCGAATTCGCCGACGATATGGGTAAAATGCTTTCCGGTCGCCTCGTCCTCTCCGATCACACAGATGATATCCAGGCCGGAGTGCTCTTCGATCGTCTTTACGAGCTCGTGCTCCTGCAGATCCGTCAGCGTCTTGCCCACGATAGAGAGTACCAATGAGTTGTCTCCAAACAGATCCCGACTCTCTGAGAACTTCCTCTCTACCGCCTTCAAAACCACCTCAAAGGGAGCCTCCGGATCGATCACGATCCGCAGCCCATCCCCATAGGATTTAATCGTAATTGCAGACTTTGTATCCATACATCTCCTTACGTAATTCCGATTTATGCACAAAATAAGATGCACTAAACAAATATTTTTCAAGTAACGGAGCACAGCATGAGCAATATCCTCCGATGACCTCTGCCTCGCCGCCGGTGCTTAGCGAAGCAAGGCTGTAAAGCCGCCGCTGAGCTTAGCATCCGCTGCGTGTGAGGCACGAAGCGGGAGCGGGGTCAGCGGGGGATGTTGCTCACGATGTGCGTATCATTGCAACATACTTAACTCATGCGTCCTTTGCATGATTTGGAAGATTACATCTCATTCGTGATACCCGCATCCGGCGTATCCGCCGTACCGGTCAGCAGCTCGTCGGTCTCCGCCAGCCCGTAATAATACTTGATGATGTCACGGGAGATCTGCGCCGCATAGTCGGACGAATATCCGAACGGAACACGCGTCGCCATCGCGATCTCCGGCTGGTCGGAAGGTGCGTAACAGATGAAAAGCGCGTGGTTCGGACGCGATTTGGTCTGCTCGGCGGTACCTGTCTTGCCCGCCACCTGAACGGCCAGATCCGAAAAATACTTCTTGTTCTCCACCACCAGCCGCATGCCCTCATGGATCGCATCCCAGTACGGCTGCGGCAGACTGATCTGATTGCGCACGACCGGCGAGAAGGCGGTTAAGGCATTGCCGTTCGGATCGGTCGTATGATCTAAAAGCGTCAGCTGATAGCAGGTTCCGGAATTGGCGATCGTAGCGGCATATCTTGCGAGCTGCGTCGTCGTATAGCTGTTGGTGCCCTGTCCGATGGCGGAACGAACCGCATCGGAATTGGAGACAT
>JAFYBS010000196.1 GCA_017540125.1 Eubacterium sp. | reverse complement strand
TTATCCCTGTGAAACTCATAACAATGCCGTGCTTATCGCAGGCATCGATCACTTCCTGGTCGCGGATCGATCCACCCGGCTGCGCGATATACTTCACGCCGGAACGGAACGCCCTCTCCACATTGTCGCTGAACGGGAAGAACGCATCCGAGCCACACACCACATCCTTCGCATACTCGCGGATCCAGGCTGCTTTATCCTCCTCCTTGAAGACCGGAGGCTTCTCGGTGAACACCTTCTCCCACTCACCGTCTGCCAGAACATCCATATAATCCGCTCCGATATACAGGTCGATGGCGTTGTCACGGTTGGCCCTCTTGATCTCCTCCTTGAACGGAAGATTCAGCACCTGCGGAGACTGACGCAGCAGCCAGTTATCCGCCTTCTGTCCTGCCAGTCTCGTACAGTGGATACGGGACTGCTGTCCTGCTCCCACTCCGATGGCCTGTCCGCCTTTGACAAAGCAAACCGAGTTCGACTGAGTGTACTTCAGTGTGATCATCGCCACGGACATATCGATTCTGGCGCTGTCCGGAAGGTCTTTATTTTTAGTAACAATGTTGTTGAAAAACTCCTTGTCAATATTCAATTCGTTTCTTCCCTGCTCGAAGGTGATACCGAACACCTCTTTATGCTCGATCTGCGGAGGTACGAAGTTCGGATCCATCTCGATGATGGCATAAGCGCCTTTCTTTTTCTCCTTCAGCATCTCCAATGCTTCCGGCTCATACCCCGGTGCGATGATACCATCGGAGAACTCCCTCTTGATGATCTGTGCCGCCGATACATCGCAGACATCCGACAGAGCAATGAAGTCGCCGTAGGAAGACATACGGTCCGCCCCGCGGGCTCTGGCATAAGCTGCTGCCAACGGTGACAGCTCTCCCAGATCGTCTACCCAGTAGATCTTCGCTTCCACCTCCGAAAGCGGAAGTCCCACCGCTGCTCCGGCCGGTGACACATGCTTGAAGGAAGTAGCGGCCGGAAGGCCTGTCGCCTTTTTCAATTCACTGACCAGCTGCCAGCCGTTCAGGGCATCCAGAAAGTTGATATAACCGGGCTTACCGTTCAGTATTTTTACCGGTAATTCCCCACCATCCTGTGAATAAATTTTTGACGGTTTTTGATTCGGATTACATCCGTATTTTAATTCCAATTCTTTCATCGAAAAGCACCTCCTATAGGATTATGATTTGAATCATTATTTGTTCTTATTCACGATCTTTGTTTTGTACTCCCCTGTCTCGATATCGATATATCTCACGAACAGTGATACCTTATTATCCTCATTCAGACTGTTCCATACCATATCGGTAAACGCATCGATATCGTCCGAAACCGAAACAAAGGTAGGATCTCCCTCGTAGCTGGGAAGCGGATTTCCGTCCCCCATATAGGTGTGAATAAAGTATCCTTCCCCGGCACCCGGATTCTCATAGTGATAGGTGAACCGGTCACAACCGGAGGGGTCTCCGTGATGGCTCTTCAAGATCGACAGGGCGAAGTCATAGCTTCCCTTGTTCACTCTCATAATCCCTGAAATACGCGGTGTGTAATTCGGTGCATCCGGCTCGAACTCCCGCAGCTTCAACGCCTGCTCAAAGCTCCAGCCCTTCTCCATATAGTCGTAGATCGTATCGGTCTGATCGCCGTTTGTCACGATGGTGTCGATCCCCCGCACCCGTACCGGTGCATAGATAATGAGACTCGGATCCTCCACCTTCGACTCGTCAAAAGCCTGTGTTCGGATCCCCTCACCATCCTCGACAAAAATTCGATTCCGACTGTTCTCACTCCGTCCCATGATAAAATACGCCGTCACAGCATACTTTCCGTTCGGGCTTTTCCCGATCACAATCCCCCGCCCGGGATACGCGTTTCCCTTAAGTTCCTCCTCAAGCGACACTCGATTCATTTTGCTTACCTCCATATTTAAGACTCCAGTTCCAACGATTTTTCTTTCTGCATCCTCTCGCACATCTCCAGGAAGCTGTCAATCGAAACGTCGTTCACCTGCTGATTCGTTCCCCGGATATTCAGCGAAACGGTATTATTCTCTGCTTCCTTATCACCCACCACCACGATGTAGGGCGTCTTTGCCTTCTTGTAATTCTTGATCTTGTTCATCATATTTTTATCCGAATAATCGGTCTCCACACGGATATGATGATCGCGAAGCAGATCCTCCACCTTCTTCGCGTACTCGTTGTGCTCCGTCCGGATCGGCACGATGGAAACCTGTACCGGTGCCATCCAGAAGGGGAATGCCCCCTTGAAGTTCTCGATCAGGATTCCGATGAAACGCTCGAAAGATCCGAACAGCGCCCGGTGGATCATCACCGGCTGTTTCTGGGTGCCGTCCGGTGCCGCATACTTCAGCTCGAAGTTCCCCGGCAACTGGAAGTCCAGCTGGATCGTACCCATCTGCCACTCGCGTCCCAGCGCATCCTTCATCTGAAGGTCGATCTTCGGCCCGTAGAAGGCTCCGTCGCCCTCGTTAATCTCGTAGCCGCCTTCCCCGTAGGTCTTGTCCAGAATCTCCTTCAGAGACGCTTCTGCCTTGTCCCAGAGCTCCACATCCCCCATAAAATCATCCGGTCTCGTGGAGAGCTCAGCCCGGTAGGTCAGCCCCAGGGCATTGTAAATTTGATCCGCGATGGACATGATATCGGCGATCTCATCTCCGATCTGGTCCTCCATCAGGAAGGTATGATCGTCATCCTGGTGGAACAGCTGTACCCGGAAAAGGCCGTTCAACTCGCCGGATTTTTCTTTCCGGTGGATCGGTGATGTCTCCGAGAAACGAAGCGGAAAGTCTTTGTAGGAACGCCCCTCGTTACGATATACATTGATCGCGTTCGGGCAGTTCATCGGCTTCACGGCGTAGATTGTATTCTCGTCAATCTCCGACAGAAACATATTATTCTGATAATGTGCCCAGTGTCCGCTGGTGATCCAAAGTTCTCTGGAGTTCAGCATCGGTGTCGCGATCTCCTGATAGCCGTGGCGCTCGTGGATATCCCGCCAGAAGTCAAGAAGGGCATTGTACAGTTTCCAGCCTTTCGGCAGCCAATACGGCATACCCGGTGCCGTCTCATGGAACATGAAAAGTCCCAGCTGCGGTCCCAGCTTTTTGTGATCCCGCTCCTGCGCCTCACGCACCAGAGCCAGATGCTCCTTCAGCTGCTGTTTATCCGGAAAAGCGTACAGATAGATACGCTGCATACTGTCACGATTCTCATCCCCGCGCCAATACGCGCCGGATGCCGACTTTACCTGGAACGCCGTAGACAAAAGCTCCTGGGAGTTCTCCACATGAGGTCCGCGACACAGATCCACGTAGTCATCACCGGTGTAGTAGATCGTGATGATCTCGTCCTCCGGCAGCTCCTCGATCAGCTCCAGCTTGAATTTCTGATTCTTAAAAATGTCCCGGGCCTCGTCCTTGGAAACCTCCTTCCGTGTCCAGGCCTCCTTGCGCTTCAGGATCTCACGCATTTTGTTCTCGATCACCGGATAGTCCTCTTCCTTCACCGGACGCGGAAGCGTAAAGTCATAGTAGCATCCGTCGTCGATCTGCGGTCCGATGGAGAACTGAACCTCATCCTTTCCGAAAATCTCGATCACTGCCTTCGCCAGAATATGCGCCAGCGAATGGCGATACAAACCCAAAAACTCTTCTTTTTCCATGGTAACCTCCATTTACTATTTTTGTAGAAAAAAACGCCCCACAATCCTGTCTTCAGGATCATGGGACGTAAGAATACGCGGTTCCACCCATGTTGCCGGACATCCCGACCACTCATTCTGCGACATCAGGACTCCTCCCGCTTCGCGGGTCCCTCCTCATGTCAAACGACGGTTACGGAGTCACCGGGCCGGATTGGGGCCTCTCCGAGGTGGTCTTCAATCGGGCTCGGAACAAAGCACTCTCAGCTACTGTGCCTCTCTCTCAGGAGCTTCCCCCGACCTACTCTCCTCATCAACGATTTATGTCAGTGTACCACATCGAACTGCTTTTGTAAAGATGCTTTTTCAAAAAAATCTTCCCATCAGTATATCCCGTATCGCGACTTCAGTTCTTCGGAAAGCTCCGTGTTTTTCAGGATATCCTTGGCTTTTTCGATGAGCTCGTCCACCGAATACCGTTTATAGTAGCCCATCTTGGTTTTTCCCGAAGCATCCTTTTCCGCCGTGATAAAAATATCCCGCCCCGGATGATAACCAAAGCTGTTTTTCACGCAGGCGATCTGCGAGCCATTTTCCGTGTCGACAACATCCGTAAGCTTATTCATCCGGATAAATAACAGATGTTCCTCCGGATTATATTCAAAGGAAACCCCTTCCTGCAATATGCTACGCATCGACACATCTATCTTTTTGATAAATGCCCCCTCGTTCCCCGAATACATATACAGACTTCCGTCGTCATATAGTACCGCCAAAACCACATCCGAATCCATATCGATAAAGGTCATCCCGATCGGTTTCACCCCCGGACACCGGATCGTGCTCTTTACCTCCCCGGTTTTATCGGCGAGAAGAATGATTCTGCCGTCCGAAACGGCAAATCCGTCCGATGTGCATTTTTCTGAAATGCACTCGGCTCCGCCCCATCCGTCAGGAGTTTTCACCGGATGCGCCGCACCGTCTTCCGTGTCAAAAACATACTCGGCTTCTCCCTTCAGATACACAGCATCCGTCTCCGGAAGGTATATGGGCGCCTGCTTCGCAAAGCCGAATTCCTCCGGCAGCTTGAACTCGGTTTTTCGGTCGGAATCCACCTCCCGGATCACCAGGAGGGGTTCAAAGCTTTCATTTTTTTCGGTATAATACAGTTTCCCATCCCACATGGAAAGATCATTCTTGAAGCTTTCGGTAAACAACTCTTCCTTCTTTACATCCTTCCCGGAAAAGCTGACCGAGACCAGATCATAGGTATCTCCGCCATGATATCCCAGATATACTCTGTCATTATATACGCCGAGAAACTGATAGTTCAGTGTTTTGTCACCCTCGAGAGCAGTCTTGGAATAATTCTTCGCCTCCCCCTCCAGTCCGTAGATACTGAGCATGGGTTTCCCGGAATCGTTCTCGTTCTCCGACAGGACGGCCAGGCATTTTTCATCCAACAGATAATCCGCTGCTATCTCCGAAAGCTCATCCTCCCCATACAGCGGCGTCCACGCCTCATCATACACGCCTATGCCGTAGTAGATTACCTCGTTGCTGCCGTTCTGTCTCACATAGAAACCGTTGCTGATCACGACCTGGCGGAGCTCGTCGGTAAAATACCTGGTATATCTTACGGCGTCTTTATCCAACTGCGGAGCGGGATAGGCATAACCACCGTTTTCCGTAATATATTCCGGCTCCCCGTTTCCGTTACTGTCACTGACATGCAGGACCGAAGAGTTTACATTGTTGCTGTATTTTTCCGTACCGGTCGCCGTGTCGTAAACCGTGATCACATTGCCGGAAAAATAAGCAACGGAATTCGTTCCCAAACACACAAAATCACTGTTGAAATTGACACCGTTGCAAATGAAATCCGCAGTCCATTTTTCCTTAAGATCGGAAGCCGACAAACAGATCAGCTTTGAATGATCGGTCGAGATATACTCCGTCGCGCCTAATAAGGAACTGGCTGTATTGTCAATCTTTGTACTCGCCGTTATCAGGGTATTGTCGTCGATCCATCCGATATCCTTGACCATCTCCGGAATCACGTCTGAGAAGACAGCTTTCTTCGATGCGATATCCAATACGCCGTAGGCATAGCTTTTCCAATCCGCCATTTCTCCTCGAAAGGCTATTTTTTTATGATCCGGTGAAAGCCTGCTTTCGATGACAGACAGGTCTTCATATCCTGCCTCATCCGGAATTGAAATCTCGTTTTTTACCTCTCCGGATGCTGTATCCAGTTCTATATATTTTTTGCTTTTCGTAAAAGTATTTTTCGCATAGATATAAAAGGTGTCATCTTTTATCATCAGGCTCTGCCTCTCGTCAAAGCTGTCATCCGCGAGGGCATAATTCCAACGTATTTTTCCATCTGCCGTGTCAAAACAAATAACGGTTTTTCTGTCCCACATAACCAGGGATTTTTCATCCGGAAACTCGATTCCCGTTGCCGTTATCTTAACATCTTCACTGCCTCCGGTCTCCGATGAATCATCTTCCGTATACAGGATCCGGTCGTGCGTTTCGGTATCCCAGAGTCCTGCCACACCGCCGTTGTCCAGGATAGCGATATACTTCCCATCACTGCTCACCTTGAAATCCGCCACGGGATTCGGCATCTCATAGTTCCATGCCGCGTGGATATTGACACCGTCATAGGGTTCGTAGGCAAGTGTAGCATCCGTCAGGGCACCAACTGCCTCCGCCGTCACCGGCCGGTCATCCTCATCATCCTTCGGAAGGGCCTCCAGTGCCAGCTGCAAAGCGGTGATCCGCTGCTCTTTTTCCAGAAGGATCTCCAACTCCTTCGCCAGATATTTTGACTGGTTTTTCAGGTATGCCATATAGTTATTATGGATCTGATTCCGGCTGTAGATCATATAACCGGCGAAGCCCAGCAGGATCGCAAAAGCGACGGAAAAGATCGCCGTCAGCTGTTTCATCCGATACTGTCTTCTGCGGTTTATGAGCTCATCGTAAGAGCAACCGATCAGGCCGCAGATCAGGCGGGGCAGCTCTTCTTTTTTGGCCTTGCGGGGCGGAACCCGATAGTCACAGGACAGCGGCTCGATCGGAATGCGGACGGTCTGCGTACTGCCATCCGCGGCCTCCACCTCACGCTCCTCATACTGAAGGATCTCCGGGATCACATCGTGCGGTTCTCCGTTTACCAGAACCGTAAACACATCCCTCTTCGAATGATTCTTTAAAAAGGCATCGATCTCCCTCGGAACCCATGCGGACTCCTTCGTATTCGTCGAGCATAATACGATCAGATAGTCCGAGCCCTCCAGCGCATCGGCGATATTATCACTTAAGTCATTCGTGATCGGCAGCTCGGCCTTGTCCCGAAAGATACGATTGATCTTTTTTATCCCGGTTTTCTTTTGGAGTTTTCCCGGTATATGGAAATGCTCCAGTCCCTTGTGAACCGCATCCGCAACCAGGTTATCCTCCGGCGCGTGCTTATATGAGATAAAAGCATTGTAGTGAGTTGCCATTCTTCCTCCATTCCGAAGCGCAGCTGAGAAACGCTCCTCCTGCTCTAAACAGTGATCTGTCGTATCCAGATATTTTTATGTACCATCAGCAAACCGATCACCAGCTTGATGCTTTCGGTCAAACATACTATAACATACATTGTCAGCACAGGCAAGTCGGTAAAACGACTCAGGCAAAATGCCACCGGCAGGGAACACAACAGCAAAAACCCGCTGTCAAAAAATGAAGTGATCACCGTACGTCCGCCGGCGCGGATCGTAAAATACGAGGTATGCAAAAGTGCCACCTGCGGGGTAAAGCAGGCATTTAAAAGGATGATATGCGAAGCCAGATCCTTAACCAGCGGCGTCGTGTTGTACAGCGACGGGAAGAAACTCGATGCGATCGCCAGCAGACCTCCCACCGTGATCCCGAGCACAAAGGACAGCGCCAGAATCTTCGTGTCTGTATCCTTGGCCTCCTCCAGCTCTCCTGCCCCCAGGAGCTGGCCGACGATGATCGCCACCGCATCCCCCATTGCAAAAAAGATGACATTCAATGAGTTTCCGATGACATTGGCGATGTTGAAGGCCGCGATGACCTCCATCCCCCGCACGGAGTAACACTGCAGCACGGCAGACATTCCCATGGACCACAGTCCCTCGTTCACGAGAAGAGGAATCCCTTTGATCAGAAATTCACGGCTGTATTTCCACGGCACACGAAGGGTTCGATAGACGCCCTTCATATAGGTCATCACTTTCGTATGGGTATGACAGTAGATCACCACGATGGCGGCCTCCACATAGCGCGCAATGACCGTCGCGATGGCGGCTCCTGCCACCCCCAGTGCCGGCACCCCCAGCTTCCCGAAGATCAATACATAGTCCAGACACAGATTGACGAAGACTGCGATGATCCCCGCCACCATCGGAAGCTTCGTCCGGCTGCAGTCACGCATCGTACCGGCATAGCTTTGCACCAGCATGATCGCCGGCATTCCGATCAGTACGATGGACAGATAGACCATTCCGTGATGGAGTGCCTCTTCGATATTTCCCACCGAGGTGTCATCACTTAAATACAGCCGGATCAGGTTTTCCCCGAAGAAAAACAGAACCCCGCTGATGACAAGCGTGACAATACCGGACACCCACAGTTTGAACCGGAAGGTATGCCGGATGCCTTCATCATCCCTCTTTCCGTAGTACTGTGCCGTAAAAATACCCACTCCGGACAGACCGCCGAAGAGGAACAGATAATAAACAAAAATCAACTGATTGACGATCGCTACGCCGGACATCTCTTCGGTACCGATCTGCCCCACCATGATGTTGTCCAAAAGACTGACAAAATTGGTGATGACATTCTGGATCATAATCGGAACCGCGATGGCCAGCACACGACGATAAAACCTCCTATCGCCGACAAACCGACGAAGCAGAGGTTTTTTTTCAGATTGTAAAATCATATTTCCTTTCATAGTTTTTCCTCAAATGATTTCATTTTTAAACAACGCAAAAACAAGGAGAGGTTTATCCGCCACACTACCCTCAAAACGGTATTACACCTTCAGCGTCAGATTCCTCAGCCAGCGCTCCTTCTTCAGCCACAGATGAAAAATAAACACCTTGATGAAGTCCAGTAGCTTTATATACAGAAAAAGCATCACCGGTCCAACCGAAGTGAATATCCCGAGTATCAACACCAAAGGAATCATAATCAAGACCGTGACCGACACATCCCCGACCGCTCCCATGAAGGTATCACCGCCGGACCTTGAGACGGCCTGCTGCGCGTTCATATACACCCAAATCGGCATAAAACATGCCATAATGATAATCATGCTACGACAGATCGATACGGCATCGGCACTCAGCCTCCCAAAGACAACCGGCACTAAAAATGTTGTCAACAAAGCGACGCCCGTCATGAAAAACCCGAACACCGCCGCCCCGGACAAAAGCCAGGTCTTTTCCCGTCTGGCCTTCGCCAGATCACCGGATCCGAGCGCTTTCCCGAGAATCACGCCGACGACGGAGTATATCCCCTCAAACGCCACGAAGAAAAGGTCACCGATCACGAAGCTGGCCGCCATGCCCGACACGACATCTGCCCCTCCGCGTCCGTTGTAAATCGCCGTCGTGACCGTCTCCGAGATGATCCACACCATCTCACAGAACAGAACAAAGGAACCCTTTTTCAGGATATTTTTAAAAATTCTCCCGTCCACCCGGAAAAAGCTTCCCAGCCAGGTTCGGGAAACATACTTCGATTCCTCCTCCCCCTCCGGTATATCCCGGGCCGTTCGTATACGGAAGGGCGGCTTTAATCGTATATAAACGACGATAAATATGATCAGCTCAACCACCCTGGCTATCAACGTGGCATACGCAGCTCCCTCAACTCCCAGTCTGGGGAAGCCAAGATTACCGTAGATGAGAAGCCAGTTAAATAACGTGTTCGTCAGTGTCGCAACCACTGTTACGACAAGGGGTATTTTTACCCTCCCCATATCACGGAGGCAGCTGGCGATGCAAAAAGAAACCGTCATAGGCGGTCCCACGATCGTCATGATACGGATATACTTCACAGCTTCTGAAAGAATCAGCTCAGCATCGGTATTTCCGATCACAAGAAGAGACAAAACCTGTCTCGGAAAAACAAAGCATACCAGAAAATAAGGAATAAAGGCAGCCAACCCCATGATCAGCTTGAACCGGAACGCCTGACTCATCCCTTCGTTGTCCCCCGCCCCGAAATACTGTGTCAGGAAAATTCCGCCGGAAGTACCTATGGCACCGATGTATACCATAAAAATAAAAGTAATCCTTCCGGATATATTTACGCCCGACATCGAGATATCCCCGAGCCCGGAAACCATGAAGTTGTCGATCAGAGACACGAAGCTCTGAATCATCCCCTGAAGCATGATCGGAACCGCGATGCCCAGCGCTCCGAGGTAGAACTTCCCCGTCCCGAAAAGGCTGTTTTTAACTGTTGTTTCCATTTTTAACTCCCCGTAAAGTCATACCGCCTCACGCCCAGCATCCAGAACTTATAGCTCAGCCAGAAGAAAAGTATGCCGATCAGTGGCGAGAGCCAGGTCAGCAACGGCACGTGATCCGGCGTGATGAAGACCAGGCTCGGATAGTAGGCAACAAAGGCGATCGGTATGATAAAGGAAAAGATAAACCGAAACACCCCGTTGAAAATACTGGCCGGATACTTCGCAAAGTCCTTGAACCGGAACATGATCACCATCACATAACCGGAATTGATGATCCAGAAGCAGGTGGCCGCCGACGCGTTCATGATGGCGATCATGAAGAGCGACGCCGTAAGCAGCATGAGTACCGCTTCCGTGATCGTCACAAAGGTAACCGGGATACCGAGATGCGCCCAGGCGTAAATCAGCGTCCCCAGTCCGAAGGCAAACTGACCAATTCCCTTGATGTCAAACACCTCGGACATAAAGTAGAAAAATATGTTGATCGGTCGGAAGCAATACTTGATAAAGTCTCCCGTCCTCACCATGAACCGCAGGTTCCAGTTGTTGTCAAAAAAGCACTGCACCGGCGTCAGTGACACCAGCGTAAAGCCGTACAAAAACAGCATCTGATAGTAGTTCCACCCGTTGATACTCGGAAAATTGTAAAAGAGTATCATAAAGGTGATAAAGCCGGCCACATTGGTCAGGATCATACCGAAGGTCGAGATGATGAAGTCCGCGCGGAACGCCATCTTGCTCTTCAGGTCCTGCACCAGAATTTTGCCGTATATAGACATGTAAAAACGAAAGCCTCGTTTTTTTTGAACTGCATTTTCCATAGATTCCATCACTCTTTCATCCTCCGTTCACCGTGATCTTCTTCACGGCCCGATACCAGAACAGATTTCCCGCCAGCGCCAGTACCACGCACCAGGCCAGCTGGATCCCCAGGTTCATCGCCATCGTCCCGAAGTCTGTTGTTCCGTTTTTCTCGAGAAGAATCGACAGCGGAATATCATACACGGCTCGGAACGGCAGCCAGTCCACGATCTGTCTCAGCCAGTCCGGGAAAAATGCCAGCGGAATCATCGCACCGGACAAAAGCAGCACGATGGTCTCCTTGACGATATTCACACCCCAGGTGGACTCCGTGTACAGACAGATCGGAGAGATCAGCATCTCGAAATTGTAGTTCAAAAACAGGGCCAGAAGCAGCGAAGCCATAAAGTACAAAAGGTTCATCCCCATTGGGATAGCCCCTCCGCTGATCAGCGCCACCACGATAAAGGTCGGGATGAACTCCAGAAAAAAGTGCATCACATAAGCACCGGAATTGCTCCAGAAGATGTACCTGCGATAGCGCATCGGCTTCAAAAGATCCATGACGATCTCGCCGGACTGGACCGAGCGGCTCATCTCCCAGATGAAAAACATCTCCAGAAGGTTGAACATCGCTGTAGCCAGCACCAGGTAGATCATCGTATCGTAGAAGGTCATTCCGCCCACGGTATCCGTGCCGGCCGAGTCGTAGATCGCCTTCCAAAGAAAGTAGACCAGTGCCAGGTAGATCAGGTTACCGAAGATGGTCACCGCGATGCTCAGCCGGAACTGAAACGACTCGATGATGCCGGCTCTGGTCAATGCTAAAAGTCTTCTCATGATTTCTCCTCTCTCAAATAGGAATCGGCAGGACTCCTTCGTCATCCTGCCATATCGGTCGGTGCATTGAAAGGTTATGTCTCCGACATAACTGCACCTCCCTCGGAATCTCCCTCATAAATCTTCCTTATGACTTCTTCCGTGGAGATCTCCTCCAGCTGAATATCGGTGATCTTGTGCGTCTTCTGCGTTTCCGCGATCACCTGCATCACATCCGTATGCTTTTCATCGATGATCTGCTCATCCCAGGAGCCGTCCTCCAGCCGCATGCGAAGCGTCCGGTAGGAGCCGAAAAAGGACTTCAGATGCTCGATGTCGTTGTCGTAAATTTTCTTCCCCTTATCGATGATTATGATCCGCCGACACAGGGCATCCACATCGCCCATATCGTGTGTCGTCAGTATGACGGTCGTCTTCTTCACCTCGTTGAGTCCGAGGATCAACTCACGGATCTTCGCCTTCATCGATACGTCCAGACCGATGGTCGGCTCGTCCAGAAAGACGATGCCCGGGTTGTGTAAAAATGCCGCGAGGATATCACTGAGCGTCCGTTGTCCCAGCGACATCTGACGGACCGGCTTGTGAAGGATCGGTTCGATATCCACAAGCGAAGCATACAGCTCCAGCATATCCTGATAATCCTTCTCCTCCACCATGTAGATATCCCGCAGGAGCTTGAAGGACTCGATCAGGGGCAGATTCCACCAGAGCTGGCTTCGCTGCCCGAACACGACACCGATGTTTTCCGCGTTGCGACTCCGGTCCTTGTACGGCACGAGGCCGTTTACCAGGATCTCTCCGCTCGAAGGCTCCAGCACCCCGGTCATCATTTTGATGGTCGTGGATTTTCCGGCTCCGTTGGGTCCCAGATACCCGATGATCTCCCCCCGTTCCACCGTGAGCGAAACATCGTCCACGGCCTTGACATAGTTATAGTCACGGGAAAAAAGGTCCCGGATACTCCCCTTCAACCCTTCGTGACGATTCAATACCTTGAATTCCTTGCTGATATTTTTCAGAATCACTGCTTCTTCTGACATGTTCTTCTCTATCCTCCTGATTTCTGACCCAACAATTCACTCCCAATCATCCAATGATGAGTATAGACATTCAATCCTTAAATAATCATTAACTTCTGCTAGTGCTACTGACACCAAATAACCGGACCATATTACT
>JAFYBS010000195.1 GCA_017540125.1 Eubacterium sp. | reverse complement strand
GGACAAAAGCTTACTCTCCGGGGCGATGTGCTGGCTCGTGGCGATAAAACCATACGCTATGCCAAAAAGACCGTAGTAGTAACGATAACCGTCAAATAATCCGCTATGCGGAAAATATGAAAAACATGTCGCATTTGAAAACCGGTGCGTATATATAAGTGAAAACAAATAAAACACCCTGCGGAAAAAAGGAGGTTTTAGTTATGAGAAAGAAACGAAAACTTACGTCTATTTTACTTAGTTTTGCTCTGATGATCGGGCTGTTTACATTGGTGAAGCATCCGCCCATAGTATACGCGGCCTCAACAAAATGGAACACCTATTACATTCACGCTTACTGTGAGGGATCCGGCATCGACGAATCACAGAAGCTTGTCATCAAGGCAAACGTTAAGAAGAAAAAAATAACGATCCGCGGTATCGGCTATAAAACAAAAAGCAAAACTTTTCCTACCACGAAAAACAATCAAACGAAATACAACGGAAAAACGTTTAAGGTGGCGAAGAAATTCCGGTATTCGGATGAAGATGTATATGCGATGGGACTTAAATATATTACATTCAGACAGGCATTTGCGTCATCGAAAACAGTATATGGCCCCCTTGCCAGAATCAAGATCGTCAAGAATAAGATTGTCCGTATTGACTGTGGCAGTTGAGAAACACGAGTCCGGCAGTTGGAAAAAGAGTCTGAACAGGAGAACAACACATGAGCGATTTATATCGAAAAACAGCTCTTGATAAGCTCTCTTCACCGGAGCAGCTTGACAAGATGATACGTGTGACTCCGCCGATGTTTTGGGTGGCTGCCATCGGAGGCGGACTGATCCTCATCGCCGCGATCATATGGGCCGTGTTTGCGAAGCTTCCGGTGACTGTCGAGTCAGTCGGCGTCATCCGTGCCAGGGATGACACTGTCCTCTGCTATGTGGAAGCGAACGAAGGCTGGAAGATCATAGACGGTATGCAGGTCGAGGTCTATCCGGTTTCGGTAGGAGGCCAGGAGTACGGCCACATGAACGCTACCGTAACTGTAGTCGATGATCATGTGGCATCGCAGCAGGAGGTGCTGGCGGCGCTTCAGAATGATTCCCTTGCGGAATCACTTTTGATGACCGGGCCGGTCATCGGGTTTAGGGTTAAATTGGAAAAAGACAAAGATACGGCCAGCGGATATAAATGGTCAACCAAAAATGGAGCAAACGTAAAGGTTGACTCCGGGATCCTCGCCAATGTAAACGTCGTGGTTCAGGAAAAATCACCGATATCGATGATCATTCCGGCCGCATAAGAGAAAGAGACTCCGCATGAAAAGTAACTACGCGAAAACACCCACGGTATTTCAGATGGAGGCCATGGAATGTGGTGCTGCATCGCTTAAGATGGTCATGGGGTACTACGGCAACCACATCCCTCTCGAGCAGATGCGAATCGAAACCGGTGTATCCAGGGACGGGTGTAACGGCAAAAATATCATGCTCGCGGCGATGAAGTTCGGCATGGAGACACACGCTTTCAAGAAAGATACGAAAGAGCTTCTTGATATGCCCGTACCCTGCATCATCCACTGGAACTTCAATCACTTTGTAGTCTGGGAAGGAAAAAAAGGAAAGAATTATTATATCAATGATCCGGCGGTCGGCAGAAGGAAACTCACGTTTCAGGATATCGACGATTGCTTCACCGGTATCGTCATCACCTTCAGACCCACGGAGAAGTTTGAGAAAACAAAAAAGGAAGGAAGTCTTTTCTCCTTTTCGAAGGACAGACTAAAAGGTCAATATGCTTCCATCGCGGCACTCGTCGTGCTCGGTCTATTTCTCGCAATCCCGGGACTTCTCATCCCGGCGTTTTCACGTGTTTTCATCGATGATATACTGCTCGCGGAAAACACGGGCTGGCTCATTTCGCTCACGGTGGTGATGATCGGAACCATGCTCGTGCAGATATTTTTGATGTACTACAGAGGCCACCTGCTTTTGAGACTCCAGAGAAAAATGATACTGATAAGCTCGCACGGTATGTTCTCACATATGATGAAATTACCCGTGAACTTTTTTGAGCAGAGGTACGCGGGAGACCTCTCCCAGCGTGTCACGAATAACAACAACGTAAATACCTTTCTCACCGGAGACCTGGCACAGACCGTATTCAACGCGTTTATGGCGGTTTTCTATCTGATTCTCATGTTCTTTTATTCCCCTTTTCTTGCGCTCATAAGTGTAGCCGGCGTAGTGCTCATGCTGTTCCTGATGAAAGTGGCATCAAAGAGCATTCATGATGACAGTATGAAGGCTCAGATGGAGAATGGAAATTTGGCAGGAACTCTTTTTTCCGGTCTGTCACTCACTGCGACACTGAAGGCATCCGGGACGGAAAACGCTTTTCTCGGCCGTCTTCTCGGAAATTACGCGAAGAGCATAATGGCTGAAGAAAAAATGGGCCGAAAGCAGGAGCTCATCAATGTAATCCCCGAGATATCCGGGCAATTACTCACTGTAATCACGCTTATCGTCGGCGGGATGCTCGTGATCAGAGGAAACATGACGGCCGGTATGCTGATCGGTTACGCGGGACTCCAGGCGGCGTTTGTGATGCCGGTTAATGAGCTGTCGGGATTCATTCAGCGCATCCATACGACCAAGACCGATATGGGTTTCGTCGAGGATATCATGCGCTATAAACAGGATGAGAGATATGCAGAAAAAGAGTACGCAGATAAAAAGGGAAAACTCGATGGAAATGTGGAACTGGATAACATATCCTTCGGATACAACATCCTGGAAAAACCATTGATCACAGATTTTTCCTTCCGACTTCCGGCGGGCTCGTCCATAGCCTTTGTCGGGATGAGCGGAAGCGGAAAGTCGACGGTGTCCAAGATCTGTTCGGGACTGTATGCTCCGTGGGACGGCGAGGTAAGGATCGACGGCGTACCGATGAAACATATCCTTCCCGAGGTGATCTCCTCGAGCGTGGCTACGGTCAGTCAGAATATCACACTGTTTTCAGGCTCGATTCGGGACAACCTGACGATGTGGAACCGCTATGTCGATAACGACGATATGATCCGTGCGGCGAAGGATGCCTGCATACACGATGATATCAACGCCAAACCGGGTGCCTATGACTACATGCTCGCGGAGGGCGGCGCGAATCTCTCCGGAGGACAGCGACAGCGACTGGAGATAGCCAGAGCCCTGGTCCTGTCACCGAGTGTCCTGATCATGGACGAGGCGACGAGCGCACTCGATCCCATCGTGGAAAAGCAGATTATCGATAACATCAAAAGGAGAGGCTGCACCTGTATCATCGTAGCACATCGGTTGTCAGCGATCCGTGACTGCGACGAGATCATCGTGATGGAGCAGGGAAAGATTGTACAAAGGGGAACCCATGAGGAGTTGGCAGAAAAAGAAGGTCGCTATCAAAGACTGATCAAAAATATTTAAGGACAGGGAAAATGGAACGAATCGGAATCAAAGGCGGAGAGACATACTATACGGACGGTCTGTCGACGGTCTATGAAGTGAAGTCAGGGGAAGTACTGGCTTATCTCGTGCCGCTTAAAAATAATAACACCGGTCGCCGCCTGCTTCTCGGAAGTTTCCTGGAGGGCGAGCAGATCCCCGGATTCGTCCACGACTCAGAGTTTCTCGGAAGCTGGAAGACGATCCTTGCCGCTTTGGATGTCGCCGAGATCGAGGCGAAGCCCGGAGAAACAACCGATGAACACCTGATCGATTTCGCGCGGAAAACGAAACTCCCACTGATGGGTATCAAGGGAGTAGAGCTGTCAAAGGAATCCGTCAGTCCCGATATAGAAGAAGCATTTACGGATGCCATCATAGAAAAATATAATCGTGACGAAGTCAAACAGGACGGCTATATCTATGCGACCATAAAAGAAAAAGAATACACAAAAGAAAGAACGCTGAAGTCGATTCACAACAGCTTCAAAAAAGGTGTGGCTATATCTGACGGTACATCATCTTCGACCGGAAAAAGGTTATACGATGCGGTGTCAGTCCTCTGTCAAGTCGAGCGTATCGACATCGCTCCGGTAGAGAGGATTGAGGAGAGCAGCGGTCACCGCTTTGGTATCGAGGATATCGCGAGAGTATCTCACTTTGCAGTGAGAAGAGTCGTGCTGGAGGACAAGTGGTTCAAGCAGGACTGCGGCCCGTATCTCGTGTTCCTTGGCGAAAAGCGGATCCCGTGTGCCTGCGTACCGAAAGGACCGCATAAGTATATCATCTATAACCCGAAAACAGGCGAGTCGAAAAAACTGACCGAGGCCATGGCGGCGGAAATCGATCCCGAAGCCTGCACGCTCTACCGGCCTTTCCCCGAAAAGGAACTGGGTGTGAAGGATCTGATCGCATTTGGCATGAAAAAAATACACCGCTCGGACTTTGTGAGACTTGCCGTCACGGGAGTTTTAGGCGTGTTGGTAGGACTGCTTATACCGATCCTGAACGAGCAGGCGTATGACAGTTTTATACCGGGCGGAGATAAAGATGGCCTTCTGCAGATCGGAGGACTCCTTTTGTCGTGCTCACTCGGGGCGATATCGTTTTCTTTAGTGAAAAATGTAGCGATACTGCGCTCGCTGAACACGATGAAATATAGTATCCAATCCGCCATCTTCGACAGGCTGTTCCACTTGCCGGAGAGCTTTTACAGAGATTATGAAGCGGCGGAGCTGGGACTGAAATCCATGGAGATATCAGAAATATGTCTCGTGGTGGGATCAGGCACCATAGCGGCAGTGATATCGTTTATCTTTTCCTTTTTGTATCTGTTCCAGATGTTTCGGTACGGGGGAAGTATGGCTTTCGCGGCGGTGGGCATTCTCGCGATCATAGTTGTATTTGTCGTCGTGATGTGTGTGATACAGATGCGTTATGAGAAGAAAAAAAGAGCCGAAGAGATCGAGGCGCAGTCAATGATGTACCAGACGATCCGCGGCGTGACGAAGCTTCGTATGGCGGGTGCCGAGGAGAGAGGGCTGCAAAGATATATCGAGAAGCTCGTATCCTCACAGACGATCAATGAAAAAAGTGGGACCATCAGAAATATCACGATGGCTTTGATGTCGGGTTCGTCTATCTTGTTTTCTATCGTATTCTACACCATGATGGTTAAGGGTGACATGGGGTTGTCGGTCGGTGAGTTCGCGGCCTTTACCTCCGCCTTTGGAGCGTTTTCCATGGCGCTGTTCACACTCGCGGAAAACTTCCTCACCGTAAACATGATAAAGCCCATGTATGAAAACATGAAGCCGATCCTTCAGACTCTCCCGGAGAGTACGGAGAACGCGGCTATGCCGGGTGACCTGCAGGGTGAGATCGAGATCACGGGTGTTACCTTCGGGTATGACAGGGAGCAGGAGCCGGTACTGAAGGACTTCAGTCTCCATGTCAAACCGGGCGAGTATATCGGAGTTGTCGGCCCGTCCGGATGCGGCAAATCCACACTCCTTAAACTCCTTCTCGGATTCGAGAAACCGCAGAGAGGAAAAATATACTTTGACAACCAGGATATCGACGGCCTCGATAAGGGCGAGCTCAGGAAAAAGTTCGGAGTTGTGCTGCAGGATGGCGGTTTGATATCGGGAAGTATATTTGAAAATATCGCCATCACGGCACCGGATGCCACGAGGGAGAGAGTGGAAGAAATAGTAGACGAAGTGGGACTTAGTGAAGACATCGCGCTGATGCCTATGGGACTGCAGACCGTGGTATCCGAGGAATCCGGCACGATATCGGGAGGCCAGAAGCAGAGAATCCTGATCGCGAGGGCTATCGTCGGAGAGCCGAAGCTTATCTTCCTGGACGAGGCGACGAGCGCTCTTGACAATGAGACACAGGCACAGATTGTCGAGACGCTGGACAAGCTCGACGCGACGAAGTTCGTGATAGCACATCGCCTGTCTACCGTGATCGGGTGTGATCGAATCATCGTGATGGATGAGGGCAGGATAAAAGAAGAGGGAACCTACGACGAGTTGATGGAAAAGAAGGGGATGTTCTATAAGCTTGCTAGCAGGCAGCTTTCCTGACGGAAGGAAGGAAAAAAAGCCTTGCGAAAGTAGGGTTTTTCTGCTACAATGGGGGCAGTATTGATTGCGGAAGGAGAAAAAATGACGGTAACAAAAACACAGGAAGGAACGACATTAACGGTAGTCATCGAGGGAAGACTCGATGCGAAATCATCACCGGAGCTTGAGGAGGAGCTGGGTGAACTGGAGGGTGTGGAGGATCTCATCTTCGACCTGAAGGACACCATATATATCTCATCGGCAGGGCTTCGTGTATTTCTTAATGCACAAAAGATCATGGATGACAGAGAGAGCATGGTAGTCAGAAACGCAAATGAGGATGTTCTGGATATTTTCAAGGAGACAGGTTTTTTAAAAATACTCGATGTAGAGGTGTGAGGTAACATGAAACAGAACACCCGAAAAAAGAAGATAATCTCCGTCGTTATAAAGTGGCTTTTATTAGCGGTAAGTACGGCGTGTATATTGTCGATTGTTTTTACCTATCTGGTTCTTTATGATCGTTCAGAAAATGATGTTTATAAGTTGCTGGATCAGAATTCTCATGATCTGATCAAAGATGTGCTCGATAAGATGAATGAAGATATATTAGGTCAGGCTGATAAATACAAGGAAAAAATTCCTACGGCTAATATGACCGATCCTGAAAAAATCACGGAGTATTTAGAGAGCCATACGGATAAAGAAACTGAGGTTAGCGTAGTAGATGAAGAAGGAACAATTACGGCTTCCTCCGAAAGAAGTGCGTGCGGAGAAAATGTCCTGAAAAATAATAATGAAAACTTCTGGGGAGCTAAAGACATATTTGGAGATTTTCCCGAAGAAAAAAAGACTGCCAAAGAATTTGGAATTTCATCCGGACTCTGGATATACAACGAGGATAAACAGTTTAAATCACTTGATGGTAAAAGAGATCTGTATTATTTCGGGTCGTCTTTTGATGATTGGAGTGGACTTATCCTTTACGGTATCACCGAATCAAAATACGATGAACGTTGTTACGTACAAAGCGGTAATATAGTTTTCAATCGGCATATCGGTCGGGAAGGGTACTTTTTGATTGTCAAAAAGAGTAAAATGCTTATCGTTGGTGGGACCGGTAGAGATATAATCGGAGAAAAGTTTCCCTATCCTGAATTGATTTCCGATATGGTTGATGCCGGGAGAGAGGATGTGGTTCATGATCAGGAAGAGGATACCTATGAAGACGAAAAGATGACCAGAGGTCGGGCGGATTTTTATGGAGTTCCCTCATATTATTCGATATCAGGAATCAAAGATAATATGGCAATAGCGATCTATCCTGAGAGCGAAGCGCTTGAATCTCTGGATCGCACGTTGAGAATAACACTAATAATGGAGATAGTGGTATTCCTCGTGTTGTTTATCGTCATTCTCCTATTCGAGAAAAAGATCGTCATCAACGATATCCATAGAGTAAACGCTACACTTAACTCCATCACGCAGGGCGACCTGGAAGCCAAAGCCGATGTGCGAAGGACGTATGAATTTGATGCATTATCAACGGATATAAACACAACCGTCGATCGTCTGAAACAGTTCATAAAAGAAGCGGAGCAGAGGATCGATGAGGAGCTGGCGCTTGCGGCGAAGATCCAGTCATCCTTCATCCCGCACGAGTTTCCGCCGTTCCCGGATCGGGATGAGTTTGAGCTCTATGCGTCCATGATTCCGGCGAAGGAAGTAGGTGGTGATTTTTATGACTACTTCTTTGTTGATGAGGATCACCTGGCCATGGTCATGGCGGATGTGTCGGGAAAAGGAATCCCTGCTGCTATGTTCATGGTGATGACAAAGGATGAGCTGAGACACGCGGTCATGAAACACGGAACGGATGTGGCAGAGGCGGTGAGGGAGGTTAACCTCGAACTCATAAAGGAAAACGATGCGGGACTTTTTGTCACAGTATGGCTCGGCGTCCTTACCGTATCGACCGGGCATGTGGACTATGTGAACGCCGGACATGAGTATCCGGCTATATCTCATGCGGGCGGTGAGTTTGTCGCTGAGGAGGACGAGCACAGCATCCCTATGGCCGCGAGAAAGAAAGCGAAGTTTGACGCGGGATCCTTTGACCTGAGTCCCGGAGATATCCTCTACTTGTACACGGACGGAGTGACAGAGGCGAACAATGCCGATGAGGAGATGTTCCGACGAAGCAGGATGTTGGATGCCCTGAACTCGGACAGAGAGGCAGCAGTCCAGGATATCGACGATAACGTGAGAAAAGCCGTCGCGGATTTCGTGCAGGACGCGCCGCAGTTTGATGACACGACGACGCTTTGCCTGAGATACAAGGGCAAATGAGCCTGTCAAAACATTTTTCAAAAAAATTTTAAGAAATATGTCGCACATGGAAAAACGGTGCGTATATATAAGTGAAAACAAACAAAACACCCCGCGGGGAGAAAAAAGGAGGTACATATCATGAATAATGTCGAAGATTTGAAGGAAAAAGTGGAGAATGTTGAAAACTTGGAAGAAACAAAGCAGATTATCGAGGACTCAGGAAAGGAAGTGTCCCTTGACGAAATGGAGGAGGCAACCGGGGGCGTGAAGAATTTGAGACTGGGATCCTTTAAAAGTAGAGTATAACAGCTTATTGGGGGGTGTTCTCGGGAGCTGTCCATGTCAGCTCCGAGAACGGTTCTGCAAAACCGTAGCCGTTTCCGGAGAACGGATTCAATATTTCGACGATCTTACTATCGAACTCTATTTCAGAAACATCAATGGTCTTTTCATCCTTTCGTATTGAAAATCTGCCGTGTTTCGTATAGGTTAGGAATTTGACAAAGTAACGCGTCTTTAATGTCTCCGTCCGGTCCGAATAGTTAACCGTGATCGTCCGGATATCCGAATACTTGTGCTTATCCAGATACTTCTTCCCCGGATAGCACAGTTCTTCATGATCTGAGATGTAGTCTTTTGTGTCTTTATTCAGTAAATCCCCTCCGTAGGAAATCTCTAAACGGTCGTAAATCAGACCGTTTGGCAGAACATTTTCAAGGCGTGTAAGGTGAGTTTCTCCCTTAACGTTTTCGACGTAGCAAAAAAAATCATTTTCTACACTTCCGTCATCGCCCAAGATATCCACGGTGTAATACGCGGGTGTATCTTTGTCAGCCGGTGTGTAATCAGAAACGACAAAGGCAGGATCGTCGTTCAGTATCGCAATGAAAGCAGGGTAGGCGTTGACGGGATTCAATAATTCATCCAGTAACGAATCGTAATCCTCGGCCTCCTCCTGTCCCAGTATGGTACGGAAGTGGTAAAATTTTTCAACTTCCCCGAAAACACGGTACGCAGGTAAGTTGCCATCCGGTTCTTTGTCATGTCGCATAATGAATGATCCGGCCAAATCAGTCCCTTCAAATGCGATGCTACGCATGCATGTTTCCGGGTTAAGAATTGAAATATCCGTTTGTTCATACAACCGGTCACGGCTCATATTCGGCTTGCTCATCTTGAGTTTCTTCAGTGAATTATAATAATATATACCTTCGGTAAAGTCTTTTTTCGGACCGGTGGAGGAGTAAACATCTCCCTTTTTGACGGAACCTGGCGTATAGGTGCAGATTGTTATGACAGTCTGTTTGCCTATGATCTGCTTAACGGTGAAGGATCCCTTCGGGTCTGCAGGGGTGCGCACCTCCGCTACATTTTTCATGGTGAAAATCGGCTTTATGGATTTGCCATCCACAAGCATATCCTCGGAGTAATCATAGACCTCCAGTTTTTTGTCGTTATGAAGGACAAATAATTCCGGAATCGAGTTGTTATCTATATCGTAGGAACCACACCGGACGGTCTTTTTATCCATATTTTCAATGACAAACAAAGCCTCCTGTTTTTGTTCTTCTACAAGGCCAAGAGTTTGTAAGCGCATAGTTTCTTTGATGTCCGCGACACCTTTTATATCAAGCTTTTTGATGGCAGCCTTTAACTCATTTTGCAGGGTGGTGTCTTGTTCCGGCTGTTCGGATTTCGTAACGGCGCGGGCACCCTCTCCGGTGAACGGTACGACTGTCATCGCCATCGCAAGGCAAAGGGCAGCCGCAAGCGGCCTAAACCATCTTCTGTTTCTCATAGTAATCTCCATTCTGCCGCAATATCCGCGGCACGCGAGTGCAGACCTCAAGTTTCGTAAAACTACCTTTATTTATACCACATAGCGCCTGAAATGTCAACGAAGCCTAATTTATGCACTAACCCAATTTGCGGAAAGTTTCTTGCCAAAATGATCCACTTATAGTACAATAGGTATGATTGTATTCAGTATCCGGAAAAAAGGAGAGGAACAATGAAAATGATACTATCCGGTTTGATCCTCGCAGCTGCTGTGCTGCTGCTTTTGCCGGCTTCCGTTGCGGAGGCGGGTGAGACCGGGACAAACAGTATTAAGATCGGAATAGTGGATTCCGGTGTCGATTATATAGACGGCGTTTACGTTGAGAAATCCAAGAATTTTGTAGATAAATATGCCGAAAAAAGCTACTTTTTCTCGGATCTGTCCGGCCACGGAACCGCGGTCGCGTCGGTTATGGTTTCGGACTCCGGAAAGGTGCGTGGAATCAATCCGAACGCGCGTCTTTATTCGGCCGAGGTGCTGGAGGAGGACAGTACGGCTACCGTAGACCGTCTCGTGGACGGGATCGAATGGCTGATCCGTGAGAATGTCAACATCATCAATATCAGCTGTGGGCTTCACGAGGATTCCGAAAAGCTTCACGCAGTCATAAAAAAAGCGTACAGCAAGGGGAT
>JAFYBS010000194.1 GCA_017540125.1 Eubacterium sp. | reverse complement strand
TGAGAAGTATAAAATTACAATCGAAGACCTGAAAAAAGAGAATGAACAACTGGCCTCCATGGTAGAGGAAGAGAAAAACAAAAAACAAAAACTGGTAGACTCGCAAAAACAGGTATTTGAATCCAGAGATTCGCTCCTGGCCCGAATCGGCGACCTGAAAAAAGAAGCATTTCGTCTGGAGTCTCAAAAGGAAAAACTGAAAGAACGTCTGGACAATCAGGTTGATTATATCTGGAACGAATATGAGTTGACCTATCACAACATCATTGAGCTTCCTTTCGACGATTCCCTGACCAGAAACGAACGAAGCTCACGCGTCGGGAAACTGAAGTCCGAAATCCGGGGGCTTGGCGATGTCAATGTCAATGCCATCGAAGAATACAAGGAAATATATGAGCGATACACCCTGCTTTCCACACAGCATGATGATTTGATCGCATCGGAAGAGAAGCTTTCCGGGATAATCGAGGAACTGGATTCAGAAATGCGTCGACAGTTTTCCGAGAAGTTCTCAGCCATCCAAAAACAGTTTGATAAAGTTTTCAAAGAACTGTTCGGAGGCGGTAAAGGAACCCTCGAACTTACTGAAGACGATGATGTGCTGGATGCCGGAATTACGATCAACGCTCAGCCGCCCGGCAAAAAGCTGACCAATATGATGCAGCTTTCCGGAGGCGAGAAGGCTTTGACGGCAATTTCTCTGTTGTTTGCAATCCAGAATCTGAAGCCTTCACCGTTCTGTCTTCTGGACGAGATTGAAGCGGCACTGGATGATTCCAATGTCAAGAGGTATGCGAAATACCTTCATAAACTGACGAAAAATACGCAGTTTATTGTTATCACTCATCGAAAAGGAACCATGGAAGCGGCGGATGTTCTGTACGGAATAACCATGCAGGAAAAAGGAGTTTCGACGCTGGTATCCGTAAAACTGATAGAAGAGCAGCTGGATGAATAAGCTACTGAAAACGAAACAGGATAACAGGAGGAATCGACTTGGGATTTTTTGACAGATTAAAAAAAGGATTAAGCAAATCGAGAAATCAGATGGCAGCCAATATGGATGAGCTTTTCGGTGCCGGTCGTCCGATAGATGAGGACTTCTACGAAGAACTGGAAGAAGTTCTGGTAATGGCGGATGTCGGTGCGGTTACCGCTGGAGAGATCATCGAAGAAATGCAGGAGAGAGTGGAAGAAAAAAAATGGTCCGATGCCTACCTGGCTCGGGACATTCTCCTGGACATTTTTAAAGAAAAACTTGAAATGCCGATGGATGCGTATTTCTTCCTGAACAGAAAATCTGTGGTTCTCGTGATCGGAGTTAACGGAGTCGGAAAAACAACCAGTGTAGGAAAGCTGGCGGCTCTTTTGAAAAATCGGGGCAAAAAAGTACTGCTGGCAGCCGCGGATACGTTTCGTGCCGGAGCTATCGAGCAGTTGAAAGAGTGGTCAAAACGAGCCGGTGTTGATATCATCGCCGGGAGTGAGGGACAGGATCCCGCCTCTATCGTGTACGATGCTGTGGCCTCAGCGAAGGCAAAGGATGTGGATATCCTTCTTTGTGATACAGCCGGCAGACTGCATAACAAAAAGAATCTGATGAACGAGCTGCATAAAATTCATACCATTCTGGATAAAGAATATCCGGGAGCGCATCTGGAAACACTGATCGTGGTGGATGCCACCACAGGACAGAATGCATTGCAACAGGTGAAGGAGTTTGCTTCGGTGACGGATGTGACGGGTGTTATTCTTACGAAGATGGATGGGACTGCGAAGGGTGGTATTGCTGTGGCGATATGGTCGGAGCTCGGGATACCGGTAAAATACATTGGGGTAGGGGAGCATATAGAGGATTTGGATATGTTTAAGGGCGAAGAGTATGTGGATGCCTTGTTAGGTGAGAAGTAGGACTGGGCACGAGCGCAAACAGGAAAGCAGGCTTTCTCGCTCGTGCGTCTGAAGCGCTCCTCGAAAACCTGTTTCCGCCGCTCGTGCAAGAACAATGGATCAAAACAATTACAAAGGGTTATTAACTATGGATGATAAAGAAATGTTAACATTGCCGGCTTTTGAGGAAGCCAGCGAAGTTGTACAGGAAGTGATTCTTCCGACCGGATTGATTTTCAGCGAATATTACTCCGCTGAGACCGGCGCTAAAGTATATTTAAAACCGGAGAATATGCAGTATACCGGGGCCTACAAGGTGAGAGGAGCTTATTATAAGATAAGCAACATGTCTCCCGAGGAACGGGCGAAGGGGTTGATCACGGCATCGGCCGGAAACCATGCCCAGGGTGTGGCATACGCGGCAGCAAGATTTGGTGTGAAGGCCGTAATCGTGATGCCGAAAACGACTCCGATCATTAAGATTAACCGGACCAAAGGCTACGGAGCCGAGGTAATCCTTCACGGTGATGTGTATGATGATGCCTGCGAGTATGCTTTGCAGCTGGCGGAGGAAAAAGGCTATACCTTTATTCATCCCTTTGATGATAAAACCGTAGCGACCGGACAGGGATCTATCGCGATGGAAATAATCAAGGAGCTTCCTACGGTGGATATCATTCTGGTTCCGATCGGTGGCGGTGGACTTGCCTGTGGCGTTTCCACGCTGGCAAAACTGCTGAATCCGAAGGTTCAGGTGATCGGTGTCGAACCTGCCGGAGCGGCCTGTATGAAGGCATCGATTGAGTCCGGCAAACCGGAGACTCTTCCGGAGGTCAGTACGATCGCGGATGGTACGGCAGTCAAAACGCCGGGTGGGAAGATTTTTCCTTATGTATTGAAAAATCTGGACGATATTGTGACGGTACCGGATGAAGATCTGATCGTGAATTTTTTGAACATCGTGGAAAATCATAAAATGATCGTGGAAAACTCCGGCCTTCTGTCTGTGGCAGCGTTGAAACAGATGGATATCGCCGGGAAAAAGGTGGTTTGCGTTCTCAGCGGCGGAAATATGGATATCATAACCATGTCCTCCGTGGTACAGCACGGACTTATCGCGAAAGGGCGCATTTTTACCGTCAGCGTACTTCTGCCGGATCGCCCGGGGGAGTTGCTTCGTGTGGCCGATGTCATTGCAAAAGCGCAGGGAAATATTGTTCGTCTGGAGCACAATCAGTTTGTCAGCATCAATCGAAATGCTGCCGTGGGGCTGACAATTACGATGGAGGCATTCGGTGAGGAACACCGCAATCAGATTATCGAATCAATGAAACAGGAAGGCCTGAATCCGCGAATGGTGGATGTAAAGGAAATATAGAATATTCAAAAAGAGGAGTAGTTGTTCATGAGTAAAGAAAAAGGACATGATTTCGATGCATCGCTTTTGTTTACCCCCGAAGGTGTGAGAGATGTGTTCGGCCGGGAATGCCGTGAACGAAATATCATCCGCAGGATAATCCGACAGGAGATGGAATTGTATGGGTTTCAGGATATACGGACTCCCAGTTATGAGTTTTTTGATATTTTTAATCAGGAGCGCGGAACCGTTCCGTCCAATCAGATGTTTAAGTTTTTTGACCAGCATAATAACACCCTGGTTTTGCGTCCGGATCACACCCCGCAGATCGCCCGTTGTGTAGCCAGATACTATGCTGACGAGGATCGCCAGTTGCGGTTATGTTATACCGGAAACACGTTCATCCATCGCAGCGGCTATCAGGGAAAGCTTTCGGAGACAACACAGATCGGGGCTGAGATTATCGGCGACAGCTCGTCCGATGTGGACGGAGAGATGCTGACGTTGACGATTGAATGTCTGAAAAAAAGCGGTCTGAAGCATTTTCAGATTGATCTCGGACATGCCGGTGTATTTCGCGGTCTGGTACGGGAAGCCGGCTTGGGAAGAGATGAGATCATAAAGCTGCGTTCTTTTATCGAGAACAAAAACTCTCACGCGGTGGAGACGCTTCTTTCTGACAGAGATATCGATCACGGTGTTCGTGAAGTGCTGATCCGGTTGCCGGAGATTTTTGCCGATGAATCCCCGCTGCAATTTGTCAAGGATCGGGTTCATGATGAAGAGACACTTTCCGCTATCGATCGTCTGGAAAAGCTTCATGAAATTCTGGAAGGTTTCGACATGCATTCTTATGTCACACTGGACCTGGGAATGCTTGGACATATGGACTACTATACAGGAGTCATTTTTAAAGCCTATACCTACGGTTCCGGCGAAGCGATCGCCAGCGGCGGACGTTATGATGCGTTGATGGCACAATTCGGAAAGGATGCTCCTGCGGTCGGTGTGGTATTCCTGCTGGATCAGTTGATGGAAGCACTGTCTACCGAGAAGGTTTCGGTACCGGTTCCTCACGAAGACATCCTTGTTTTGTATCGATCTGCCAACCGCTCGCATGCTATCGAGCTGACCAAAAAGCTTCGTGAATCCGGGATCCCGGCGTATCTCATGCGGAAAAATGCGGAGACACACCTTGATGACTATAAGGCTTATGCCATACGTCGCGGTCTGAAAGAAATCCGATACATCGATGACACGGGTGAGGAATCCATCATCTCGTTATGATCGGGTATAATATATTGGAGGAAATCTATGAGATATATTACCATTGCGCTTGCGAAAGGTCGACTGGCGCATCAAACCCTGGATCTTCTTGAAAAAGGCGGTATCACCTGTGAGGAGATTCGGGATAAGGATACGCGTAAACTGATTTTTGCCAATCCTGATCTGGGACTTAAGTTCTTTTTGTCAAAAACCTCCGATGTGCCCACCTATGTTGAATACGGTGCGGCAGATCTCGGTGTCGTCGGAAGCGATACCATCCTTGAAGAGGGGCGAAGGGTGTTGGAGGTTCTGGATCTGGGACTCGGAAAATGTGATATGTGTGTAGCCGGCCCGGCATCGGCAAAGGAAGCACTGGATACCAATCGGATCCGTCGGGTAGCAACGAAATATCCTGCGATCGCGAAGGATTATTTTTATGAAAAGAAACACCAGACGGTGGAAATTGTAAAACTAAACGGGTCGGTGGAATTGGCACCGATTGTCGGTTTGTCGGAAGTTATCGTGGATATCGTAGAGACCGGCTCGACTCTCAGAGCGAACGGACTGGAGGTTCTGGAGCGCATTTGTCCTCTGTCGGCAAGAGTTATCGCAAATGAAGCTTCGATGAAGCTGGAGAGAGAGCGCGTGTTGGATATCATTAATAAGTTACGAAATGCGATAGGTAATGGTCAGGATTAGTCGGTGGCTCGGAGCGCGATCGGAATACTGCTGGATTAGTCGGCGACTCGGAGCGCGATCGGAGTCTTTCTTCCTCGCTCGCCCCTTTTGAAGGGCTCCTCGGAAGAAAGCTCCTGCCGCTCCTCGATATACACTGGTATAAAGTTTTACCATAAGATTGTAATTATTATAAATAAGACCAATCTAAATCTGCTGTCATAACTTGCTACAGAATGGAGATGCATTATGAGAATAATTAACCTGAATGAGGAAACTAAAAAAGACATCCTTGAGCGTCTGCTGAGGCGCTCGCCTTCCCAGTATGGTGAGTATCAGAAGACGGTGGATGAGGTACTGGCAGATGTCCGGGAACACGGTGATGAAGCGGTGCTTCGTCTGACAGAGAAATTTGATGGGGCTAAACTTACGTCTGCCTCGTTACGGGTAAGCAAAGAGGAAATCGCCAAGGCTTATGAGCAGGTGGATGAGAGCCTGATTGAAGTGATGAAGAAGTCCCGGGATAACGTACGGGCCTTTCATGAGAAGCAGGTGCGACAGTCGTTTCTCACTACCAGAGAAGATGGTGTGATGCTGGGGCAGAGGATCACCGCTATAGAGAAGGTTGGTGTATATGTACCAGGCGGAAGAGCTCCCTTGTCTTCTTCCGTACTGATGAATATCGTACCGGCGAAGGTGGCCGGTGTGGATCATGTCATCATGACGACGCCGCCCCGAAAGGACGGTACGATCACCCCGGAGGTCCTGGTGGCAGCTGATTTGGCCGGAGCCGATGAGATTTACAAATGCGGTGGCGCCCAGGCGATTGCTGCGCTGGCATACGGCACTGAGACGATCCCTAAGGTATATAAAATCGTCGGACCGGGGAACATTTTTGTCACGCTGGCAAAAAAAACGGTATTTGGTCTGGTGGGAATCGATTCGGTAGCCGGTCCCAGTGAAATTCTGGTACTGGCAGACGAGACGGCAAATCCTGGGTTTGTGGCTGCCGATCTCATGAGTCAGGCGGAACATGATCCGCTGTCTTCGGCGATTCTGGTGACCACCTCCCGGGAATTGGCAGAGAAGGTTTCTGCACTGACGGAACAGTTTGCTTCCGTGCAGTCAAGAAAAGAAATCATCGAAAAATCCTTTGAAAACTACGGATTTATCCTGGTGGCAGAAACCATGCAGGATGCCATCGATGCGGTCAACGAGATTGCCTCCGAGCATCTTGAGATATTAACACAAAACCCCTTTGAAACGATGACGAGAGTGAGAAATGCCGGGGCTATTTTTCTGGGAGAATACAGTTCGGAGCCTCTGGGAGACTACTTTGCAGGGCCGAACCATGTTCTTCCGACAAACGGAACAGCGAAGTTTTCATCGCCCCTTTCCGTGGATGAGTTTATCAAAAAAAGCAGCCTGATTTCCTATTCGAAAGAAGCACTGGAGGCAGTTCATGAAGATATCATCGAATTTGCCGTGGCAGAACAACTGACGGCACATGCGAATTCGGTTGCTGTTCGCTTCGGAAAAACGGTAACAAGCGTCGAGAGATAATTTTTACTTGACAGGAAGCGAAAAATATGATATAGTTTGAACGTTGTTTAAAAATCATTAGATGGTCCGCTGTCGTGATACGCATATTTCCGTATGATTCGGATGACATAGAGAAGCGATCGATACGATATGAACATCGAACGTTAAGGAGGAAGAAAAATGAACGAGATCATCAAAAAGATCGAGGAAGAGCAGTTGCGGGAGAATGAGTTTGATTTCCGCATCGGTGACACGGTTCGTGTTCATGCCAAGGTAAAAGAGGGACAGCGTGAAAGAATCCAGGTTTTTGAAGGAACCGTGATCAAAAGACAGGGGGGTTCCAGTCGTGAGACCTTCACGGTGAGAAAGTTTTCGAACGGTGTCGGTGTTGAGAAGACCTGGCCTCTGCATTCACCTATTGTGGAGAAGGTAGAAGTGGTTCGTCGCGGAAAGGTTCGTCGTGCCAAGCTGAATTACCTGAGAAGTCGCACCGGAAAAGCCGCAAAGGTAAAAGAACTGGTAAAATAAGTCGTAAAATGCATACGGTATGGGGTCAACGAATTGGTAATTATGATTTGTTGACCTTTTTCCTATACCACGGAGGATTGCCGTGAATCTGCGATTTGAAGAAGAAGCAAAAAAAGAAAAACGAAAAAAACTGATCATCGAACTCGTACGGTACCTGATTGAAGTTATTCTCGTTATTCTCTTGGCATGGGTAATCATAAACTTTACCATGAAAAAGGTTATCGTTATCGGAAGTGCCATGGAAAACATGTTGAACAGCGGACAGGAAGTCATCGTAAATACGATTACCAAGCATCTGTTTTCTCCGGGACGGGGAACCGTGATTGCTTTTTATCCGGAAAAAAAATCCTCGTTGGAAACATCTCTGTCCGATTCCAACATTCTGATTCGAAGGATCGTCGGTTTACCGGGTGAAAAAATACATATGGAAGACGGCGTGGTATATGCCGATAACAAACCGATTGAAGAATCCTATGAGTTTGACCGGCATGTTTCCGCCGGACAGGCGGAAGAGCCGATGCAGCTCGGAGAGGACGAGTATTTTGTACTCAGTGATAAACGTACCGATCTGGACGACAGCCGGAGCAGCAGCTTTACCAAGGTGAAAAAGGGCAATATCGTCGGTTCGGTTTTTATGACATTGAATCCGTTTTCATTTGTTTCCGGTCCCGAGCCGGAGAAAGAAACGGAAGAAGAGAAGGATTCATAGCATGCATTTTCAATGGTTTCCCGGTCATATGACCAAAGCAATCCGGGTTATGCAGGAGGAACTGAAGCTGATCGATCTGGTGATCGAGTTGGCCGATGCGAGAATCCCTCTGAGCAGTCGCAATCCCGAGATTGATACGCTGGCCCGGGACAAAATTCGGATTTTGATCCTGAATAAACGAGATATGGCAGATTCGGCTGAAACCGATCGTTGGATCAAAAAATACGAAGAACAGGGGTATTATACTCTGGCAATCAATGCCAGACAACGGAACGAACTGAAAGCCGTGACCGGGATGATCCGTAAAGCAGGAGAAGAAAAAAGACTTCGTGATGCCGCCCGTGGGATTAAAAACCGTCCTGTCCGGGCTATGATCGTGGGAATTCCAAACGTCGGAAAATCAACGTTTATCAACAGTTTTGCCGGCAGAAACAGTGCCAAAACCGGAAACCGTCCGGGGGTAACGAAAGGCAAACAGTGGATCCGACTGAACAGCGGGAAAAACGGAAGTGCCATCGATCTTTTGGATACACCGGGAATACTGTGGCCGAAATTCGAGGATCAGACGGTAGGATTGCACCTTGCCTGGATTGGTTCGATCAAAGATGAATTGATCGTTCATTCGGATTTGGCTTTGGATTTGATTGAGTTTTTACAGATGGAACATGCCGGAATACTGGAAGAGCACTATGGTTTTGTTCCGGAGAAGGATTCCGTAAGGGTTTTGGAACAGCTGGCTTCGGCCAGAGGATGTCTTTCCAGAGGCGGTGAGCCGGACCTGGAAAAAGCGGCGTTTATCCTTCTCGATGATTTTCGAAATGCCAGACTCGGCTCAATCACGATTGAGCCCGCTTGATACGATGGATACGAATTAAAGGAGGGTTACTTCGCGATGAGTGATGATTTTAATCCGGATACGCTCTTAAATGATATAGATAGAATAATGGAACAGCAGGGCTATTCTTCCTTGTCCTCGGCCGGTGAACCGGTTGAGGTAGAGGCGGCCGATGCTGCCACACTTCGCTCCCCGGGAGCGGCTCCTTCCGAAGAAATGATGAGTCGGATTGACCGTGTCATTCATCCGGAGGAAGCTTTTGTTCCCGAACCGGAACCGGTGGTATCTGCCAATCCTGTAGCTGCGGCACCCACGGAACCGGAGCCGGTGATTTCATCGAAACCGGAAACGATGACGGCAGCTGAACCTGAAATTTCCGTGCAGGAAGTTCCTGTGCGAAGCACTCCGGCACAGACGACTTCGAGACCGGACCGCCCTTCATCGGATCCCGTCGAATCCGTGGCAGAAACCGTTATGCCGCCGGATACCGAAGCGGCTCCGATGTTTACAACCATCGATGAACCGATCGAATGGAAATTGAATGAGAACAATTCCTCGAAAAACGTAAATATCCCCGAACCGGAAATCATTGAAGATCTTCCGCCTGTTTCCTATCTGGAAGGAGCATCGGCGGATGGTTATCAGGTTGAAAATGTCGCATTCGGAGATATTTCGGTAGGAGTCGAAACCGAAAGTGTCGAGTTCTCTGTCGGACATCCGTTGCTCCGTTTGCTCCGGAATATCCTGATCTGCGTAGCGGCGGCCCTGATCCTGTCGCTGTTGGTAACCAAGTTTATTGCTCATCATACCACGGTTGACGGAAGCTCTATGATGCCGACATTGAGTGACGGAGATCAGCTGATCGTTCAGCAACTGAGTTATTATTTTCATGATCCGGAACGCTTTGACGTAATTGTTTTTCCGATTTCCACGGAGGATAATTATATCAAACGGGTTATCGGACTTCCCGGTGAGACCGTTCAGATCATCGATGGTCAGGTGTATATCAACGGAAATCTGTTGACCGATGATCGATATGGTTCCGAACGTATTCAGGATCCCGGGAACGCGGCGGATACGATTTATCTGCAGGCAGATGAATATTTTGTTCTCGGTGATAACCGAAACGCCAGTGTTGACAGTCGTTTCAGTGAAGTCGGTGTGATCAAGCGAAAGGATATCAAGGCGAAGGCATGGTTACGGTTCTATCCCTTTGGTTCCTTCGGTACGGTGAATTAAATGGAAATAGAAAAAAAATATCTGATTCTCGATCTTCCCAGAGATCTGGATCAATACCCGCATGAGGAGATTGAACAGGCTTACCTGTGCACAAATCCGACGCTTCGCATCCGAAAAAAGGGCGGTAGGTATATTTTTACCTTTAAGAACCGATCGGGACATACATCCGATCAATTGTGTGTGGCAGAGGAGATTGAAACCGAACTCGATTTTGATACCTACGTCCATCTTTTTGAAAAAGCGGACGGTGAGCCGATCCGTAAAACCAGATATCGGATTCCTTATGATAACTATACGATCGAACTTGATGTTTTTCATGGAAAACGAAAGGGTCTGTATCTGGCTGAGGTAGAGTTTCCCAGCATAGAGGAAGGGGAGGCGTTTTCCCCGCCGGCCTGGTTTGGTGAGGATGTCAGCGGGGATGTCCGGTATACCAATGCCTATATGGCGACACATTCAGAATAAAATATGAAAAATCAGTTAATCTGATGTTTTTTAATCAAATTAATTGATTTTTTTTAATAAAAAATCTTGCATTATATCAAGTTTAGGTGTATAATTTCTCATTGGGTGCAAGACAATGGAAAACTTCACCCGATTCTAAAATACTAGGAGGTAATGCAAAATGTCTTATGTAGACGAAGTACTGGAAGAGCTGGTTGCGAAAAACCCGGCAGAGCCTGAGTTTCATCAGGCAGCCAAGGAAGTTTTGGAGTCTTTGCGACCGGTTGTTGAGAAAAATGAAGAGGAGTATCGCAAGGATGCGCTGTTGGAGAGACTGGTCAATCCGGAGCGTCAGATCAAATTCCGTGTTCCCTGGGTAGACGACAAGGGTCAGGTTCAGGTCAACACCGGTTACCGTGTTCAGTTTAACAGTGCCATCGGACCATATAAAGGCGGACTTCGTTTTCATCCGTCTGTTAACCTCGGAATCATCAAGTTCCTTGGTTTCGAGCAGATTTTTAAGAACTCTCTGACCGGCCTTCCCATCGGTGGAGGTAAAGGTGGTTCGGATTTTGATCCGAAAGGGAAGTCCGATCGTGAGGTCATGAAGTTCTGCCAGAGTTTTATGACTGAGCTTCAAAGACACATCGGTGCTGATACCGACGTTCCTGCCGGTGATATCGGTGTAGGCGGACGTGAAATCGGATATATGTACGGCCAGTACAAACGGATCAAAGATATCTATGAAGGCGTTTTGACCGGAAAAGGACTTACCTTCGGTGGTTCTCTGGCACGTACCGAAGCTACCGGATACGGACTTCTGTACTTTACGGATGCGATGCTGAAGGCAAACGGACAGAGCCTGTCCGGAAAGACGGTATGTGTTTCCGGTGCCGGAAACGTTGCCATCTACGCAACCCAGAAAGCACAGCAGCTGGGTGCAAAGGTCGTTACCGTATCGGATTCTACCGGATGGATTTATGATCCGGATGGTATCGATGTAGAATTGTTGAAAGAGGTCAAGGAAGTAAAACGTGCCCGTCTCACCGAGTATAAAGCTGCCCGTCCGAATGCTGAGTATCACGAAGGACGCGGCGTATGGAGCATCAAATGCGACGTTGCCCTTCCGTGCGCAACACAGAACGAGCTTCTGATCGATGACGCGAAAACTCTGGTAGCGAACGGATGTATTGCCGTTGCCGAGGGTGCCAACATGCCGACCACATTGGATGCCACCAAATATCTGCAGGATAACGGTGTTCTCTTTGCTCCGGGAAAAGCATCCAACGCCGGTGGTGTAGCCACATCCGCTCTGGAGATGAGCCAGAACTCCGAAAGACTGTCCTGGAGTTTTGATGAAGTAGATGCCAAGCTGAAGGATATCATGGAGAATATCTTCAAAAACTGTGATGAGGCAGCAAAGAAATACGGCTTTGAGAAAAACTATGTTGTCGGTGCAAACATCGCAGGCTTTGAGAAGGTAGCAACGGCTATGACAGCGCAGGGGATCGTATAAAGGTTTTATAATTTATGAATAATATCGGGAACTACTTACCTGTAAGTAGTTCCCATTTTTTCGATTAAAAAGAAATTGACAAAGATATATGGTACTATGATCCTGTTATGAAAACTTGCAGCTGGCGAAAAAGGAGACGCGTATGAATAAAAAACGTATCATAGTGTATTTCGGTTTCCTGTTTTTGGCTTGTGCTTTATCGATCCTGATGACACCGGATAAGATTGAGGCAAAGGGAAAGATTAGTCTTGATAAAAAGAGTGTATCGATCGGTATAACCGGTGAGACAGAATTAAAGCTGAAGGGACTAGGCAAAAAACAATTAGAGATTGTGAAGTGGACATCTTCGGATAAAAAAGTGGCTTCCGTATCGAAGCTCTCCGGGAATGGCTATGTGATGGCCAATTCGATCGGAAAAGCTGTTATCACCGCAAGGTATAAAAAGAAAAGCTATACTTGTAACGTAACAGTGACTCAGGGAACGAGCGGTTGGCCCTATATGCTGGATCCGTATTTTTCCAAACCGGGTGTTCATAATTTGGAGTGGCAGTATGAGGACAGCCTTTTTAACGATCCTGCGTCTACCTATCAGAAGAAACTGACATTGGATTCGATTTTGCTCTCAATGGCCTCCGATCCGGACTCGAAGGTGGATGTCAAGGAGCAATCCCACAAAGTGAAGGAATTGTTGTCTGTCTTCGGATTTGATCACTATTCCGCCAATGCTGATTATCAGGAGAAACCGCGAGAGGACACACTGGGCGTTGGTTTTGCCTGCAAGAAAATCACAAGCAAGGAAAAAAAAGAGTTTACACTGATAGCCGTTGTTGTAAGAAGCTCCGGTTACGGAAATGAATGGCTCTCAAACATGAAGATCGGCTCGGAAGGTGATCACCAGGGATTCACGGAGAGTTCCGATAAACTCATCCGGGATCTGAACACATATATTCAAGATCAGCAAATCACCGGTCCGGTCAAGCTCTGGCTGTCCGGTCACAGTCGCGGTGCGACGGCCTGCAATCTGGCGGCAGCAAAAATTGCCGACCATCCGGAGCTGCTTTCCGGCATATCTTCGGAGAGGGAAGACATCTATTGCTACGGGATCAGTACGGTTAAAGCAGCATGCCGGGCAAGTATGACGAAAAATCCGGTGGATGACTACAGCTTTATTCATAATACGTATCTGCCACAAGATTTTTT
Source organism: Eubacterium sp. (assembly GCA_017540125.1). Classification (GTDB taxonomy): domain Bacteria; phylum Bacillota; class Clostridia; order Lachnospirales; family Lachnospiraceae; genus Eubacterium_F. The sequence continues at coordinate 9,098 of JAFYBS010000194.1, read as the reverse complement.
CATACAATTCGTGCCTGACAAATACAGCTTTACAAGATACGGAGTTGACCACGAGATAACCTATGATGAAACAATGAAAAACAAGAGTCTTGCTGCTCTTAAGAAATGGCCTGCGTCTACTTCACTTTATGAAAAATATAAGGAAAATGATCCGGATACATACCACGCAAAGGAGATGGGAACCCGAATTCTGGATACTTTGACCTATGTGTTTCCGACCAGAAATGCCTATATGGAAGAACTGTATCCCATTCTGAAGGGGATCGTCGGAGGATCAAGTATTGATTTAACAGCGATGTTAGATCTTCTGAATTCTGAGATTGGAAAGAAAATACTGAGAGGTTACTATGAATCGAAGGGAGAACCGGTACCGGAGGATCTTTTTAAAAAAAACACGTCAGATGACGGCACAACAAAGGAAACCGTCAATATCTTCGGAAACTCCGTTGTAAAACTCATAAAGGAGTTCGGACACTACTATGCAATGTTTATTCAGCACTATATTGAAGTGGTCTACATGTTTTACGCTAATTCAGTAATTTAGACATCAAGTAAAAAAACACACGGTTTGCACCGTGTGTTTTTTTTACATCAATCGGAAGAGTCCCACAACCCGACCGAGAATAATTACCTCATCAACAATGATCGGTTCCATCGTTTCGTTTTCCGGCTGAAGACGATAGTGATCCTTTTCCTTGTAATAAGTCTTAACCGTGGCAGAATCTTCAATCAGCGCAACAACGATATCTCCGTTCTTCGCAACCGGAGTCTGCTGAGCGATGATCCGGTCACCATTGTAGATACCGACATCAATCATGGAATCCCCGCGAACCGTCAGCATAAACAGATCTCCGGAGGGGAGTTCACTGGAAAGCAACGGAAAATACCCGGAGATATTCTGCTCGGCAAACAGAGGAGCACCGGCCGCTACCTGGCCGATCATAGGAATGTTCCTCATCTCACGACGGGTCATATTAAACTCATCATCAACGATTTCAATCGCTCTCGGTTTTGACGGATCCCGACGAATATAGCCGTTCAACTCCAGCGTTTCCAAATGTGAATGAACAGATGATGTGGATTTCAGATGAACAGCCTCACATATCTCTCGAACAGAAGGCGGATATCCTTTATCCAAGATCTGTTGTTTTAAATACTCAAGAATTTCACGCTGTTTTGAAGAAATTTTCCCCTGAGCCATAGAATACCTCCTTAATTCGTACACGGAACAGAAACCTGTCCTCTCACGATTACAGAACAATTGTATCACTTTTTGTGAGAAATGTCAAACGAATGTTCTGTTTTTTGTATAATAATTCGTTTGACAAAGACCGTCCGGACGGGTATAATAGAAAAAGTGTGGCAACGATTAATATTTACATGCGTGGTCATTGGACTGTTCATAGCATGGAGGAAAGAGTGAGAGCATGAAAGAGAAGAGAAAATCCGGATTTTTCAACCGTATGCTGAAAGGGGAGCATCCGGCGTTCGAGATAACGATGTTTTCTGTCAGTATCGCCGTGGCACTGGCGGTTCTGGTCGGAGTCATCTGGGTAGGCTATTATTATGTCAAAGGACACACCAGTCACTTTACGGAAGAAGAAGTCAACGCGGGAACGGTGACGGACTCTGCCGTTGAAGTCGATAAAGAAGAAGTCGAGCCGGTGGAAACCCTTCCTCCGGATGGGGATGCCATCATCAACGAAGACACGATCAACACGGCGGATGAAGATTTAAAAAATGCTGATTCTGCCTACACCACCAGTACGGTGAACCTGCGTCAGGATGCGGCTTTGACCGCGACTGTTCTGGCCAAGATCCCTCTTGGCGCAAAGGTTACGATTCTGAAATACGATGGAAAAGAATGGGCAAAGGTTTCTTATGAAGGACAGGAGGGGTTTGTCAATGCCATGTATCTGTCGGTAGATAAACCAACACCGATTGCTACGGTTGCCCCGACTACCGATCAGCAGACCACAGCGACGGAGACACCGGCAACGAAGAAGCCACGGAAAACTCCGAAACCGGAAGAGACCGTAGCTCCCGATGAGACGGAAAAACCGGAACGTACGAAGAAACCCCCTGCAGAACCTACGGAAGAGCCGGAACTGCCGCCTACAGAGGCGCCGGCACCCACCGAACCTCCGGCACCTACTGAGGCTCCTCCGGAACCGACCGAAGCTCCGGCACCGCCGGCAGAACCAACGGTTCCGCCGGCTGAGTAACGATTTGGTATTCCGAGGAGGTACTGCGAATGGGACAATTATCTCCCATGATGAAAAACTACCTTGATACAAAGGAAGAATACAAAGACTGCATCTTATTTTACCGGTTGGGAGATTTCTATGAGATGTTCTTTGATGATGCGATTCTCGTATCCGGAGAACTCGAATTGACATTGACCGGAAAAAACTGCGGATTGGAAGAACGGGCACCCATGTGTGGTGTCCCGTTTCATTCTGCGGATACATTTATTCACAGACTTGTTGAAAAAGGCTACAAGGTGGCGATCTGTGAACAGATGGAAGATCCCCGTGAAGCCCGCGGGCTGGTACGTAGAGAAGTGACCCGGATCGTTACGCCGGGAACAAACTCCTTTACGGCAACCCTTGAGGAGGATAAAAATAATTTCCTCATGGGAATCGTGGCCGGACCGGACGGCTTCGGACTGGCAGCCGTAGATGTGACAACCGGCGAGTTCTATGTTTCTCGCCTGGAAGACACGGGAAAGCTGTTGGATGAGATCAACCGGTATATGCCTTCCGAAATCATAGCCAACGACGCTTTGTATCTGACGGACCTGAACTTCAAAGAACTGTCGGATCGGCTGAATATCGTAATCTCATCCCTGGAACCGAAATATTTTTCTCCGGAAAACTGTGAAAGGGCATTATGTGAACACTTCGGTGTCAAAACTTCCATGGGGCTCGGGCTGGATGACATCCCTCTCGGGAAAACGGCCGCCGGAGTCGTAATGCAATATGTGGCCGATACGCAAAAATGCCCTCTGTCACATATCACACATATTCAGATCAATCAAAGCGGTTCCACCATGCTTTTGGACAGAAACACCCGACGCAATCTGGAACTAGTGGAAACGATGCGGGACAAATCCAAACGAGGCTCACTTCTGTGGGTTCTGGATAAAACCAAAACGGCGATGGGAGCGCGTATGCTCCGATCCAATGTGGAGCGACCGCTTCTGATCCGGGAAGAAATTCTTCGTCGATATGATGCCATCGATGATCTCAACCGGGATCCGGTTTCAAGAGAGGAATTACGGGAGTATCTCGGACCTGTGTATGATCTGGAGAGACTGATCAGTAAGATCAGTTATCAGACCGTCAATCCGAGGGATATGCTGGCTTTGGGAACCTCCCTATCCATCCTTCCGTCAATTCGGAATCTGTGCAGTGAATACTCCTGTGAACTGTTTCGTGAGCTGGTTGACCAACTGGATCCTTTGGAGGACATTCATACCATGATCAAGGATGCCATCTGCGAAGATGCTCCGTTGACGCTGCGTGAGGGAGGGATTCTGAACAGCGGTTTTCATCCTGAGGTAGATCGGCTCAGACAGGCCAAAACCAAAGGGAAAGACTGGCTGGCTGCCATGGTGGCAGAAGAAAAAGAAAAAACCGGGATTAAAAATCTCAAGATCAATTATAACAAGGTTTTCGGTTATTATCTGGAAGTTACGAAGTCCTTTTTGTCCCTGGTTCCGGAGGATTGGACCAGAAAACAGACACTGACCAATGCCGAACGATATACCACTCCCGAACTCAAGGAAATGGAAGAGACTATTCTCGGAGCCGAGGATCGTCTGTATCAGCTGGAATATGCCCTGTTTTGTGAGTTGCGTGACACGATTGCCTCTCACATCGAAAGAATACAGAAGACCGCCCATGTGATCGCCCGAATTGATATGCTGGCCAGTCTGGCTTATGTGGCCGAGCATGAGAACTACCATCGGCCCTCTCTGCGTGAAGACGGTGCCCTTTACATCAAAAAAGGACGCCATCCGGTCATTGAAAAAATGATCGAGAACGATTTGTTTGTCGCAAACGATACGGAGTTGAATACCAACGATCAACGAATCGCCATCATCACCGGACCGAATATGGCCGGAAAATCCACCTATATGAGACAGACCGCTCTGATCCAGCTGATGGCCCAGATTGGTTCCTTCGTTCCCGCTGATGAGGCCTCCCTGTCTCTTGTGGATCGAATTTTTACAAGAGTCGGTGCATCGGATGACCTTGCCCAGGGACAGAGTACCTTTATGGTGGAGATGACAGAGGTTGCCAATATCTTGCATCATGCCACGAAGAAAAGTCTCATCATCCTGGATGAAATCGGGCGGGGGACCAGTACTTTTGACGGACTCAGCATCGCCTGGTCCGTTGTCGAGCACATCGCAGATAAGAGTAAAATCGGTGCTAAAACTCTGTTTGCCACACATTATCATGAGCTGACCGAATTGGGAGGCTCTCTGGAGGGCGTGAAAAACTACTGTATTGCCGTAAAGGAAGACGGCGAAGATATCATTTTTCTGAGAAAAATAGTGGAGGGCGGAGCCGATCGCAGCTATGGAATACAGGTGGCAAAACTTGCCGGCGTTCCGGAAGAGGTGCTGAACCGGGCACGGGAAATATCGGATTATCTGGAAAAGCAGGGACGCGACGATTTCCCTGTAACCACGGGGCTAATGACGGAAGGATTTCTGGCAACCCGAGTTTCTTCAAGACATACGGATCCGGTTGAACCCAGACAGCTTTCTATTTTTGACACGTTGGGTGAGGATTCACAGATGGACGATATTCTCTGTGAAATCCGGGATACGGACCTGTCCAATATCACACCGATCGAAGCGATCAATCTGGTAAATAAATGGCAAAAAGACATCAGTAACAAATGGTAAATGGAGCTTGCAAAAATGATACAGGTATTAGATGCGTTGACGATTGATCAGATTGCTGCCGGAGAGGTGATCGAACGACCTCTTTCTATCGTGAAAGAGCTGGTAGAAAATGCCATCGATGCCGACTCCAGCGCTATCACCGTAGAGATTCGGGGAGGAGGAACCGATAGTATACGGGTTACGGATAACGGTTGCGGTATCCCGGCTGACGAAATCAGAACCGCTTTTTTACGTCATGCCACATCAAAAATCCGTACCGCAAAAGATCTGCTTTCGATCAACAGTCTGGGATTTCGCGGGGAAGCTCTTTCCAGTATCTCTGCCGTGACAAAAACCGAGGTAATCACGCGGACGAGAGATTCCATCATAGGTTCAAGATTTACTATAGAAGGCGGCAGGGAAGGAAAACTGGAGGAACTCGGTTGCCCGGAAGGAACCACCTTTATTATCCGTGATGTATTTTTTAATACACCGGCAAGAAGGGAGTTTCTGAAGTCAAAGACCGCAGAAGCCGGTGCCATCCAGGAATGTCTGTGCGAATTCTCTCTGTCTCATCCGGAAATCCGTTTCCAGCTGATTGTGGACGGCAAACCGAAACTCAAGACGACGGGAGACCAGACCCTGAGAACCTCCATTTACTATAATTTCGGTTCGGAATTAACCAGCCTCCTGGTTCCCATCGATGTGACGGAGGAAGACATGCATCTGTCCGGTTACATAGCAAAACCGGAATACTCCCGGGGAAATCGATCCTATATGAACTATTTTGTCAACGGACGGTTCATCAAAAACAATGTTATCCAGGCTGCCATATCGGATGGTTATCGCGACTATCTGATGAATCATCGATTTCCGTTTACCGCATTAATGCTCGAGCTTCCGCCGGAAGCCCTGGATGTGAATGTTCATCCGACCAAAGGAGAAGTTCGGTTTCGAAACGAGAAAGCGATTTATGAGTTGTTTTTCCATGCCGTTAAAAACGCACTGGATGCCATCACCCTGATCCCGGAGGAATCCATCGGAACCCCTTCTCCGGAAAAAACCGATATCGTTTCTCCAACCCCTGTTGAAAAATCACCGGAACCGTTTGAGGAAAATCGACAGAGCAGAGACTATGAACAGCAGAAAATACGAACTGTTCCCATCGTACGGGAATCCGGTATACGTACTGTTTCCGAATCGTCCTCTTTCAAAGAATTATCAGCCGTTACCGATCCGGTTTCCGACCATACGGAGGATAGTCCGGCGGATGAGCCTCTGTTTTTGAAAGAAAACCTATTTCGGGAAGAGGATACACCGGCTTTTCGGATCATCGGTCAGGTATTTGATACCTATTGGCTGATTGAATACCGGGAGGAACTGCTGATCATCGACCAGCATGCGGCTCATGAAAAAGTACTTTATGAAAAATTCGTCGCAAAAATGAAGGCAAAAACCGGATTGGGACAAAAACTTCTGGCTCCTTTGGTTCTCACATTATCCGGCCGGGAAAAGGAATGTCTGGAAAATTATCGGGAGGCATTTTCCGGGTTGGGCTACCGATGGGAAGACTTCGGCGATACGGAAATCCTTATTCAGGAGATACCGGCCGATTTTCTGAACCTGGATGCCAAAGAAATCTTCATCGACGTTCTGGACAGTCTGATGACAGAGCAAAAAGGAAAAAAACCGGAGATGATACTGGATCATCTGGCTACGATTTCCTGCAAGGCTGCTGTCAAAGGGAACAACACCCTTTCCGTCAGGGAAGCGGAAGCTCTGATTCGGGACATGCTGGCACTTGAGGAACCGTATCATTGTCCGCATGGGCGGCCGACCACAATCGCAATGAGCAAAAGCGAGTTTGAAAAAAAGTTCAAAAGAACTTTGTAAGTGATAAATGAAGGGGATAGTGTAAAACCATGAATCTGAAAGACAAGCCATTATTGATCCTGTCAGGACCGACTGCGGTAGGAAAAACCGAATTGTCCCTGCAGCTGGCCAAAAAACTGAACGGAGAAATCATCAATGCTGATTCCATGCAGGTTTACCGCGGGATGGATATCGGAACAGCGAAGATTCTTCCGGAGGACCGGGAGGGAATTCCGCACCATCTGATCGATATCTGTGATCCCGAATCGGATTTTGATGTCGTGCAGTTTCAGGATCTGGCCAAACCATGTATCGAGGAAATCTACTCCCGCGAACATTTGCCGATCCTTGTAGGCGGCACCGGGTTTTATCTGCAGGCGGTACTCTACGATATCGATTTTACCGAAGGCGGCGCAGATCCCGCCATCCGTGAAAAATACGAACGGATTGCTGAGGAGAAGGGGGTCGAAGAACTCCATCGCATGCTGCAGGAGGTGGATCCCGAGGCGGCCGACTCCATCCATGCAAACAACGTCAAACGGGTAATCCGCGCTTTGGAATTTTTCGAACAAACCGGTATCCCGATTTCCGAGCACAACCGTAAACAAAAAGAGAAGAGCAGCCCCTACCGTTATCTGTATGCCATTCTCACGCTGCCCCGAAAGAAGTTGTATGAAAGGATCGACCTCAGAGTCGACGAGATGTTGGAAGCCGGACTGGAAGATGAGGTCCGGGGACTGATAAAGCGTGGTGTTTCGCCGGAATGTACCGCTATGCAGGGACTCGGCTACAAGGAAATAGCAGCCTACCTGAATGAAACCATAGATCGTGACGAAGCGATACGTATTCTAAAAAGGGATACTCATCATTTCGCCAAACGTCAGATGACCTGGTTCCGTCGCGAAAAGTCCGTCTGTTATTTTGACTGGGAAAAATATCCTACGATGGATACCATGCTGGATGCCATCTGTAAGGCTTTTCGGGAAAAAACAGAAAACTCCGATGAAGGTAATACTCTATGAATGCTCGTCAACAATACGCTGAATGCGGAATAACCGATAAAATCCTTGATTTTGCAGAGCCGACTCTGTCTGCCCTGAAGGATCGTTTTTCGTCCATCGATGCCATCGCCGAGGCAGGCACGCTGAAGGTTCTTAAAGCCATGCAGGATAACCGTGTGTCCGAGAATCACCTGTACGGATCCACCGGCTACGGCTACAATGATGACGGAAGAGATACCCTGGAGAAGGTGTATGCCTCGGTTTTCCATACAGAAGCAGCATTGGTACGGTCACAGATCACCTGTGGAACCCATGCCTTGAACGTTGCCCTGTCCGCAATTCTGCGTCCCGGTGACGAGCTGCTGTCACCGGTCGGAAAGCCCTATGATACCCTTGAAAATGTGATTGGAATCGAAGGTCGCGGTAAAGGCATGGGATCTCTGGCCGAATTCGGGATCGGGTATACTCAGGTCAATCTAAAGCCGGACTCTTCCTTTGATTATGATGCAATCCGTCAGAACCTCCGGGAAAAAACGAAGATGGTAACCATCCAGCGGTCCCGGGGATACGATGCCATGCGAAAAACCCTGTCTGTCTCACAGATCGGAGAGTTGATTCGATTCATCAAAGAAATCCGTCCGGATGTGATCTGCATGGTAGACAACTGCTATGGAGAATTTGTCGAAGAAATCGAGCCCGGTGATGTAGGAGCCGATCTCACGGTAGGTTCTCTGATCAAAAATCCGGGTGGAGGATTGGCGCCCATGGGAGGATATATCGTCGGAAGGAAGGATTTGATTGAAAAATGCGCCTATCGACTCACCTCGCCCGGTCTGGGTGCCGAGGTCGGTGCGTCCCTGCAGATCAATCCAAGCCTGTATCAGGGATTATATCTGGCCCCGACCGTGGTTGCCTCAGCGTTGAAGAGTGCGATTTTTGCCTCCCATCTGTATCACCGGATGGGCTTTGAAACCAGTCCGGGACCGGACGAAGAGCGACACGATATCATCCAGGCTATCCGATTGGGCAGTCCGGAAAGAATCATCGCTTTCTGCCGGGGAATCCAGGCAGCTGCGCCGGTCGATGCACACGTCCGCCCGGAGCCTTACCCTATGCCGGGATATCACAGCGATGTGATCATGGCCGCCGGAGCCTTCATCCAAGGTTCCTCCATCGAATTGTCAGCGGATGCTCCTATCGAAGAACCATATTCCGTTTATTTCCAGGGCGGGCTGACCTGGCCGCACGGTAAACTCGGAATTCTGAAAACCGTACAGGAACTGGTTGATAAAGGGCTTGCGACAACGGGATAAATATGGTATAAT
>JAFYBS010000020.1 GCA_017540125.1 Eubacterium sp. | reverse complement strand
TATTATCCATTTTTTACCTCCCATCTACCCAACATGCAGCTTTATTGCAACAACCCACTTCCTCACGGCAACGCTTACGGGTATGTATGGTTTCAAGTCTTCCGTTCCTGAGATATCCCATGTTTTCGTATGACCGACCCAGTACCACCGGTCCATTCGCTATCCCAACAACGCAAATGAACAGGAGCCAGAACGCCATGATAATACCTTCCATCAAAACCAGCGAAAACCGAAAATCCTTATCTCTCATCCGCTCACCCTCTTCCCAATCAGCTTCTCGATATCCCGATCCGCTGCTTCCTCATACATCCACTTCACATGGTCAAAAATCCTCTGCCACGACTCCTCGGGCTTCTCATCGTAGGCGGAGGTCACCGTCTCATATCCCCAGATCGCTTCCGGCGGCAGCATAATCGACACGGGCATGCCATACTCCTCGCCCTTCTTGCTTACTCGCCTTCGGAAATCCACGATCACCAGATACAGCTGCATCATCAGTCCGGTGGTGATTCCCTGATAGTTCTTCAGACCGCCCTTTCCAAATCCGGCCATTTTCTTCAGATTCGTCGACAGAATCCGGTTTTCATCCGTAAAAATGATATCGCCGTCCTCATCCTTATCGGTCAGCAAATCCATGATGACCTTCTCCCGACGGCTGACTCGACCGTCCTCCCACGCTGAATCAAAATCATATCCGTCCCGGCGGGCATTCACAAAATACGGCAGCCACTCCAAACTGATGAATCCTGCTTTCTTGTCGAAGAACTTCCCGTAGGCAATCTTCCCCCGACGCGCTATGATCTCCCGCCAGCGCCACGGATCCACCTTAGACACGATGTCGTCAAGGGATCCAGCGAGCACGTCTTGCCCGAACACGGATGTTCGGGCTGCAATGCTGGATGCCATTTCGTCATCACACCACCAGCAATACGGGTCGGTCCACTCCTCGACGGAAAACCCCTCTACTCCATTGGCAAACAGAGGCAGGAATCCTACCTCCCCGATGTATTTCTCCAGTTCTTCTATCGTATGGATACACTCCGGGTTATCCCATTCGACACCCTTCATGATCCACGCGCCGTCTTCAACCGCCATAGCAACCTCTTAATCCCCTCATCAAAAATCATCAATATCCTTATCTCCCGCATCATCCGGACGTATACAGTGCCCATTATCTCTTTCTCTCATTTTCTGAAACACATCCGCCCAGGTATCCGGCTGATCCAGATACTCATTCAACACCGCGTCACCCTCACCGGACATAACATAATCGATGAATTCCTGTGGCAATGTGACATGATACTTGACCACATACTTCCATAGATCCCGATCCCAGATGTGCTTTCCATCCGTAAACAAATAAGGTCCCAGCAGCTTTGTTCCCGGCTTAAACGGATGCTCATACACTCCCGGGCTCATCAAACACGGTTTCTTAATCTTCATCAGGTACGCAATCACCTTGTCCGGTGCCGTGTATCCCTCCTGCACGAAATCATGAATACTCTTATCGCCAAAGTTCAGTTCCTTATACGGCGACAGGCAAATCGAACCATCCATTTCCATACGCTCTCCTTCTGCTTCCCGCTACAACTTTCTGAAAAGCCTCTTGAAAAATGCAACCACACGCGAGAACACCGATTTCTTCCCGGTCTGCTCCCCGGTTCCTGCTGTCCCAGTCTGTGCCCCGCCAGCATCCGCACCGGCACTCTTCTTCCGGAGCTTCTCCTCTTCCTCCTCGAGATGCCTTTCAAATGAGTAGTCATGAATGAACTCAAGTATGAAACCCAGATTCCTGGATGCTACCTCCTGATCGTGGAAACCACTTGTAAATGTGCGCTCCCGCGGCCCTGTTCTCACATAATTGTTGTGCCACAAGTAAAACTTCCCTTCGTCAAATCCCTTTATGAGCCAAGTATCCTCGGCACCGGTCACATACAGCTCTCCCTCATCCCCAAGCCGAAACTTGAAGCCATATGTCAACGCATACATCTCCAGCTTTGAATCCCTTATCTCATATTTTTTGAGCATCCGGTCGATCCTGTTGATCTGCTTGACATACGGATCACAGGCCACCCTGAGAAATATTTTTCTCCGGCAACGATAACACGGCATGTATCCCTCCGGAATATCCGGCGATCCACGGAAAACCTCCGGCTTGATGGTTTTTACTGTTTCGCAGTCCTTGATATGGAAAAATCCTCCCTCCGAAGAGTAGAAAAACCAGTTTCTCGGATTATCCAGGGCGCTTTGCTTTTTCCCCATCAGCTTGAGCTTCTCCGCCGGAATCTCCCTGGACTTATATGCGATCTTGTCCGCTTTGATATATGCGACTTTGGTATCAGTGCACATACACTCCAGATCAACGATATCCGTGGGACGTGCAGAGGGGGCAACCTTGTCCGGATTATTCAAAAAGCCTTTCTTCACACTGCTCTTCAGAAATTTCCAAAGACCCACGAAATTGCCCGCCGCAAGATAAACCACCCTGTTCTCCTCATCCCACTTCACACCGGTGAACCGGATGAATTTTTCAGATTTGAAATCAAAATACACAAGAACGGCTTTTTTCAGGTGTTGCCACTGATAACTATCCGGGATCGCATCCGACAGCTGTTTGGGGTACACAACGATGGTTGCATCATACAGATCCTCACCCCAGAGAATCACATTCGCCTTCACATCCCTCAATGCGTCGTTGACATCGTGCTCATAAAGCGCTTTTTCCGTCTGTACACTCATAACGAATCACCACCTTTACGTCTGCCGATGCTTTGACTACCTGTTACCCTTCACTCTCCTTCGACTCCATATAACTTCTCGGCGCTCGACATCCATGTCTCGCTGTTCCCTCGAAGTTATTCTAAGTCCTCCATGACTTACCCGTCTTATAATCAATCTCAATCCCCGGCTGGACATTATACACGAACACATGGAGCCTCACCCCCGCGCCATTGTCCTCCACCGACCAGGCTTCCATCTCGACGCCACGCGCCACCAGCTCATCACCCTTGAACCGCGG
>JAFYBS010000193.1 GCA_017540125.1 Eubacterium sp. | reverse complement strand
CGAAAGCGAAGCGGAGCCACCCGTATGCGTATGTAAATGAAATTACCTGAGGGTGGTTGAAATGATCGTAATCGAAATAAAGGCAGATGAAAAACATAAGAACGGCGAGTTTGCCTACGACCTCAAGACGCTGGCAAACAGCTTCTATCCCGAGAAGCCCTGTGAAGTGGTGACGAGGGATGACTGGGCCGGGAGAGAGGACTATCCACTGAGGATCCTGTGGAAAGACAAAGAGGTCCTGGAAACGACACTGCAGGCGTATGATAAGGAGATCGTCAAAAGGGCGGCGTACCGATTTTTCTCCAGGAGGACAAATTCGGCCCTTCCTTGGGGGATTCTCACCGGAATCCGTCCGGCGAAGATCGCTTACCGGCTTCTGTCCGAGACCAACAGTCGTCAGGAGTCGTTTGAGATTTTGATGGATGATTATCTGGTCTATCCCGAGAAGGCGGAGTTGGTTCTGGATGTGGCGGTGAACGAGCATCATGTGATGAACGGTCTGGATCTGATGGCAGGTTACAGCGTTTATATCGGGATTCCGTTCTGTCCGTCGATTTGTGAGTACTGCACCTTCTCATCGTATCCGATCGAAAAATACAGAGACCGGGTCAAGGATTACCTTCGGGCGCTGGAGAAGGAACTGAGCTTCATCGATACGTTTCGGAAGGCGCAGCGGAAAAAGAGGGTGCTTCACAGTATCTATGTCGGAGGGGGGACACCGACGGCACTCAGCGCACAGGAGCTGAGCCGGCTGATGGTGATGATCCGTGAGAACCTGCCGATGAATGAGGTGGTGGAATTTACCGTGGAGGCGGGACGGCCGGACAGCGTGAACCGGGAAAAACTGGAGATTCTGAAGAAGGCCGGGGTGACCAGACTTTCGATCAATCCGCAGTCGATGCTGCAGGATACGCTTCGGCGCCTGGGCAGAACGCATACGGTAGACCAGGTCCGGGAGGCGTTCCGGCAGGCCAGGGAGGTTGGATTTGATAATATCAACATGGATCTGATCGTGGGACTTCCGGAGGAGGATGAGGTTGATTTTTATAACACACTGAATCAGGTTTATGATTTGGGACCGGACAGTATCACGGTGCATACCCTGGTGATCAAAAGGGCATCGAGGCTTCGCAGGGAACAGATGGAGACCGGTGGGTTTATCCGGCCGGAGGAAACGCTGATCCCGGTACTGCAGAAGGGAAGCTACGATTACCTGAAGGAGCATGGTTACGAACCTTATTATATGTACCGTCAGAAAAATACCAAGGGTTCCACGAGAAATACCAACCAGGAAAATGTGGCCTATGCCCGGCTGGGGAAGGAGTGCCTCTACAACATTTTTATGATGGAAGAGCTGGAGGATGTCCTGGCGTTCGGAGCGGGTGGCTCGTCGAAGCATGTGGTGCATGAGAATCCGGGGGCGGTTGCCGAGGAAGAGGGAGCTGTGTTCGGGCGGCATCGGATGACGGAGCCGACGCGGTTGGAGAGGATAGAGAATGTGAAGAGTGTGGAGGAGTATATTGACAGGGTGGATGAGATGATTGATAGGAAGATGAAGGTGTTGAAGGATCTGTAGGTGGCTCGGAGCGCGGTCGCAAGTGCTTTTTTCTCGATGCCGTTTGAAGGCACCTCGAAAAAAGACTTGCTGCCGCTCCTCGTTGAGCCATTCTGCAGAATGACATACAGCCTGCTGATTTTTGTCAATCAGCTTTTTGAAATAAACTAGGAGAGGAAAGAGAAGAATGGAACTGAAGAAGAAACCGACGACAGGGATGAGGGATATTCTGCCCCGGGAGATGGAAGTGAGAGAGTATGTGCTGGGGATGATACGGGAGACGTATCGGGCGTATGGATTCAGTCAGATTGAGACGCCCTGTGTGGAGCCGATCGGGAACCTGACCGGGGGACACGGGGGAGAGAACGAGAAGCTGATTTTTAAGATCCTGAAGAGGGGAGAAAAACTCAAACTGGATGAGGCGAAAGAGGAAGCGGACCTGGTGGATGGCGGTTTGCGGTTTGATCTGACCGTGCCCCTGGTTCGGTATTTTGCGAATAATTCGGCGGAACTGCCGGCTCCGTTCAAAGCGATGCAGTTGGGAAATGTATGGCGTGCGGACCGGCCGCAGAGAGGACGGTTTCGCCAGTTTATGCAGTGTGATATCGATATTCTCGGTGAGGCGTCGAATCTGGCCGAGATCGAGCTGATCCTGGCGATGACGACACTGCTCGGAAAGCTGGATTTCAAGGGCTTTACCATCCGGATCAATGACCGGCGGATTCTGAAGGGGATTGCGAGGTACTGCGGATTTCCGGAGGATTCCTACGATGACGTGTTTATCGTGCTGGACAAGATGGACAAGATCGGTATCGACGGTGTTCGCGAGGAATTGCTGGAGGCCGGGTATACCGCGGATGCCGTAGAAAAATGTATGGGGATTTTCGGTGGAACGGATTCCGGAGACGGACCGTCTTCGTCCTCAGGAGACAGTTCCATCGGCGCTGTCGGACTGGACCGGTTGAAATCTCTGGCATCCACCCTGGGAGACAGCCTGGAGGAAGGCGTGGCCGACAACCTGATCGACATCATCGAGGTGGCAGCGGAAGCCGGGACAGCGGAATTTCGGATCCTTTTTGATCCGACACTGGTTCGCGGGATGAGCTACTACACGGGTCCGATCTTCGAAATCGCCATGGACGAGTACGGCGGGAGCGTCGGCGGCGGCGGACGTTACGATACTATGGTCGGCCGGTTTCTCGGAACGGAAACGCCGGCTGTCGGATTCTCCATCGGATTTGAGAGGATTGCGATGCTGCTGATGGAACGGGGATATCAAATCCCGTCGGCCGGTGACAAGGTTGCTATTCTGATTGATAAAAAATGCGGAGCTGACCGTGTTCGCGAGGCGATAGCCGAAGCAAACGAACTGCGTGCCGGCGGTGCCACAGTCAGTGTCACGCAGATGAAGAAGAACAAGAAGTTCCAGAAGGAACAGCTCTCTTCCCAAGGATATACCGATATTCGGGAAATCTTTGCGGATTAATTTATAAAAAGTGGAGGATTATCATGGCTGAATCAATGAAAGGCCTGCACCGCACGTGTCGCTGCGCGGAACTTGGCGAAGCGAACATCGGCGAAACCGTAACGGTGATGGGCTGGGTACAGAAAAACCGTAACAAAGGAGGGCTCTGCTTCGTCGATCTTCGCGACCGCTCGGGGCTTCTCCAGATCCTTTTTGAGGAGGACAAAATCGGGACCGAGAACTTCGAACGTGCCGGACATCTGCGTGCCGAGTTCGTCATCGCCGTCACCGGAGAGGTGGCAAAGCGCGGCGGTGCCGTGAATGAGGACCTGAAGACCGGAGCTATCGAGGTGATCGCGAGAGATATGAGGATTCTATCGGAATCCGAGACGCCGCCGTTCCCTATCGAGGAGAACTCGAAAACCAAGGATGAGCTGCGCCTGAAACACCGTTACCTGGATCTGCGCCGTCCGGACCTGCAGCGCAACCTGATGCTGCGTTCGCGGGTATGTATGGAGGTGCGGGCATTTTTAGCGGAGGAAGGATTCCTCGAGATCGAGACACCGATGTTGACCAAGTCTACACCGGAGGGGGCGAGGGATTATCTGGTGCCCAGCCGTGTTCATCCGGGGAGTTTTTACGCGCTGCCCCAGAGTCCGCAGCTTTTCAAGCAGCTGCTGATGTGCTCCGGGTACGACCGGTATTTCCAGATCGCAAGATGCTTCCGTGATGAGGATCTGCGGGCGGATCGTCAGCCGGAGTTTACCCAGATCGATATGGAGCTGTCCTTCGTTGATATCGATGATGTGATCGATGTCAATGAGCGGCTTTTGAAAAGGGTGTTTGATATCGTGGGTGTCGAGGTGGAGCTTCCGCTTCAGAGGATGCCCTGGATCGAGGCGATGAACCGGTTTGGTTCGGACAAGCCGGATACACGTTTCGGGATGGAGCTCACCGATG
>JAFYBS010000019.1 GCA_017540125.1 Eubacterium sp. | reverse complement strand
TCAAATGTGTTTTTGGCTGTTGTTCAGTCTGAAGGCCGTCACTTCCCGAATGAGAAAATCAGTCCCGAAGGGACAGTGGAGCATGGCACTTCGTGCCATGCGGGATTTTCGAGTTGGGAAGTGACTGCCGTGAATGGTAACCAAAAATGTCACCATTCACGGCCGTCACTATTTACCGTACCGGCGGTGTGCCTCCGCCTCCCGGTGCCATCCCGCCTCCGGGGCCACCACCCATGCCACCCGCACTGCCCTGTCCGGCCGTGGCGGTAGCAAGGGTAGTCGAACCGTTGGTGATGGTGTAGGAGCTTCCGTTGGTTATCTTATTACTGCTGATGAGAACCCAGGCGGTGGATTTAGCCACGTCGACGGTACCTACTGTCGTTCCCGAGGAATCCTTCACCGTCAGCGTAGTACCTACGGATACCGTGGAGCTGAGGGAAGCTGCTACAAAACCAAGTCCCTGTGTCGAGGGCGAGATCGCCATATCCGAGGTGCCTGCCGTAGCGGTCAACGATCCTCCGGTAACCAGCAGACAGCCGGTCCGGTCTGCCACATCCAGTGCTCCGTTTCCGCCACTGGTGGGACCGTTTACTACGACAGTTCCTCCCGTGATAAAGGTATTTCCGTTGGAATCGATGCCATCTCCCTCGGCATTCACCGTGATGCTTCCGGCGTTGATAGTGATGTTAAAAATGTTAACATCCTCGCCGGTAGTGCTCGTGGTGATGTCACCGTTTGCCGCGTTGATACCGTCATCGGACGAGGTCAGACTCAGTGTTCCACCGTCGATCACCACTCTGGCTCCCTCCAGGCCTTCCGCCGATCTCGACACCGTGATGTTTCCGCCCACGATATGCGAGGTTGCTTCCGCGTGAATCCCATCATCCCCTGCACTGATGTTGAGAGTTCCGCCGTAGATCGCCAGACTGTTTTTCGAACTGATCCCGTCCTGATGCCCGTCGTAATCTCTCGTAGAGCTGTGGGAGGCATCATCCTCATAACAACTGATGTTGATGGTGGGAGAATCCTGGATTGTCAACGTGGTCGTCCAGAAGGTACTATCCGAGGCACTGCTTGTATCCATATCCGTGTCTTCATAGATATACTTCGTTTTGATTCCCGAGCCCTTCGCGGAATTGATATTCAGAGTACCTGTCCCACCGATCGTGAGCGATCCAGCCCTCTTCGCCAAAATCGTTGACGGATAATCCGTATCCGTCGGATCATCGGCATCCACGACACCGCCACCGGTGGTGGTCAACGTGTTCGTACTGCCTGACGCTACGATGATATTCAGCTTCGTCTGCTTTCCGGATACGATAGCCGCCCCGTCATATTCTTCCGTACCGACTGTCACTTCGGCATCGACCGAATTGGTCAGGTTGACACCGTTCAATACGAGTGTAACACCTTCGGTCAATCCCTTTTTCACCTTGATCTGTCCGGTGACGGAACCATCCGTAGAAACGATGTAGGTTCCCGCTGATTTGATACTAAGCAGTGTCCCGACGGTACTGTCATTCTCGATCGTATAGCCTTCGCCGCTTTCCTTCGAGCTGTAGTTGGAGGCCTGTTTCATCGTGATGGAGGTGGCCGATGATTCGTTATAAGTCAGCGCTGCCGGTTTGGTCGTATCCGCCGCGATGGCGCTCAAGCCGGTCACCGTATCCGATGTGGAACCCCAGCCTCCGCTGCTACCGCCTCCGTAGCCTCCGCTGCTACCGCCTCCGTAGCCTCCACCTCCGAACTCTCCGTTTCCGGACGGTGCGCCGGACGCTGTCGGAGTGACGGATGCCGTCGGGGCGGCCGATGCTGCCGGGCTGCCCGATACTTTCGGTGTAGCGGATGATGTCGGACTGACAGTCGGAACAGTCGTCGGAGCAGTTACCAGCGGAATAGAGGAAGCTCCCGGCTGTGCTGTCTGACTGCCGTTTTCGTTTGTGTCTGTCTCTTCCGAATTGTTGTTTTCGGATGTGTCCTTTTGGATCTTGTAAGTATACGTTGTTTCTCTCGCCTCACCAAAGTTTCCGTTCAACATTTTCTTCGTCACGGTTTTCGATTTTTTAACAGCGATAAGCTGCAGATCCGTATTCTTTTTTACGGTAAAGATTTTGGATTCTCCGGTTTTTATTTTCTTCACCAGTGTATACTTTCCGTTCCTCGTGAAAAAAACCTTGTAGCCTTTTTTGGCTGTCACGACTGTCTGCACTGACCCCTCGTAGCTGCCCCCCGTTTTTGAAATCGAGTACCCCTTCGTCGAGGCGACCGCCTCCTTCCCCTGTACCGGGATCGTCCCGGCCGCCAGTATCAGCGACATGGCGATCGCTACTCTTTTACTCATTTTTCTTTCCATAAAAATTACCTCGCTTTCCTTCCCCGAACCAAATTCCGAGTCCTTTTTGTCCGGTTTGTTTTCCTAAATCCTGTCTTCCGATCGGTCACCGGAGCCTGCATCACCGGTGAATATAGTCATATCATAAACGGTCAAACTTAATTCAAACTAAAGAATCACATTTTTATTGCAGAACTTTTCTTTCAATATTATGTGTTTTCACATTGATGATCGGTATACTTGCCGGTTCCTCCCTGTCGGAGGCGAAGATGCGGCTGAATAAAACGGCAGTTACGTTGACAGTGGGTGAAAGTGTTCAGCTCGAGCTTAAGGGAGCGAAGAAAAATGTTACCTGGAAGAGCTCCGATCCATCGGTGGCTACCGTTTCGAAGAAGGGATTTGTTATGGGAACATCCAATACGGACCGGACAAGCTTGACCGGACTTCTCTGGTTCGGGAAGACGCAGCGGAATACTTCGCTATCCATGCGGACAGAACAACGGATGGCTGGGAGATCAGCTACCGGATCCCCCTTGTTTTTATCCGATTATTTTATCCGGATTTCGATTTTTCGGACATCCTGCGAGCGAATGCTTACAAATGCGGAAACAAGACCGTGCAAAGACACTATCTGTCCTGGATGCCGGTAACTACCGAGGCTCCGAACTTTCCAGGTTCGAGTCCTGGTAGCCCAGGAAAAGCCCGGTAAGTACCGAAATCTCGGTGCTCATCGGGCTTTTTTATCCAAAATGGCATATGAAAAAAATGATAAAATCCTACGAAAATCTATAAACATCTATGGGTTTGTTGTGTCAAAGTTGGGTAAAAACCGATGGCGTTGTGTCAAAAATTGTGTCAAAATAGACTGTACTGCGGAGACCTCGTCTACTCTATTCAAAGGTTCCCGCCCCATCTAACAATCTACCATCTGAGCCCCAAAAGTCCGACAGCATCGGACTTTTCAATCGCATCTTCACGTTGTCGTCATCAACCTTTGCGTGGTTGGGGTAGTCTTGGGGTAGTAATTGGGGTAGTAATTGGGGTAGTCTTTGGGGTAGTTTCTTGGTAGTTTTCTTAGTAGTTTTCTTGGTAGTTTCTTGGTAGTATCACCACCATCACTCACGCGGCATGTTTATAGTACTTATAGATGTGTTCATATATCGCTTTCCTGTACGCTTCCAGCCTGTCAAACATGCTGTCAGGAATCTCCTCAAATAACACATCTCTGATCAAAACATCAACCGCAGCTCGTGTCTCCTGTTTATCCGTCCAGTGATCCATACCGGCAATTCGTTCCTTTATCTTATGCAGAAGATCCTTCGACATCTTTTTGATCTTATCAATATCACTCTTCGACAGATTATCAGAAAACAGCAGATCATAGATCGACAATTCCTCATCACTTGAAAAGCCCTCTCTCACATATCGCTGTTCCTCTTCCGACATGCTCTGAGCCAAATCCATCAAATCCATAAAGGTTTTTTCGATAGTCGTCCGATCCTGCTCAGAATTGTACTCCTCGATAATATCCATGTACTTTTTATAGTAATCTATCCTCGATGGATTCACTTCCATAAGCTTCGACAAGCGTTCCTGTACCAGATCATTCAGATCCTTGATCATCAGATTCTTCCTTTTCACCTTTGCAAACTCTGCCGCCAGTAAATCGAAATCAATCCGGCTGATATCGAAGCGCCTGGAAGATGCACCTCCTTCACCATCCTGATGTTCGATCTCTACATTTTCATTTATGATATGGTTGATCTCCACCATCAGGTCTGTCGTATCTATGTGCTTCCGCTTTTTCTGCATCTCACGGAAGATAGCACCTATGGCATCCGTCTGATCACGCATATCGTGTGTCACATCATCGCGGTCAAGATACTTGACCAATCTTCTGATCTCGTTGGCATAGGTTTCAAAAGACTTCTTCGTCTCCGGATCGGAACACATAGCCTCCGCACCGTCCTTCAGCAAAGCCATCTTTTTGAAATTCTCCGCTTTGATCAAACCATCAAGGTCAAAATCATGTTCTGAGAGGAGCTGTTTTGCATCCGCAGTAGCCCTCACGATCTGCGCAATCAGTTCCTCCTTGTCAATCGTCGGATCAATCTGAGTTTTTCCTTCTTTATTAGCTGTATAATCGTTAAGTGCCTTTTTCAACGCGCCTACGATTCCTATGTAATCAATGATGAGACCATTGCTCTTGCCTTCTGCCACACGATTCGCTCTGGCAATCGTCTGCATCAGAGTATGCGCCTTAAGCGGCTTGTCTAGATATAAGCAAGAAAGTGATTTTACATCAAATCCGGTCAACCACATCGCACAGACGAATACGACACGGAAATTACTATCGGAATCCTTAAACTCCTTATCCAGTTCCCTCTTTTCCATCTTCGTCCGGTGCGACAGGATGTCCAAATCCCACTTTTTAAATGTCTGTATCTCGTTCTGCTCTTGGCTGATGACCACACACATCTCCGTATCCTTCATCCAGCTCAGTTTTCTGGATAATACCATCTGCTCCTGATCGGATGATGTTGCAGCTATCCTCTGCTCCAATGATTTGATTTCTTCCTTCCAGTATTCCTGTACATAATCATACATTCTGACACAGGTAACCTTATTCAGACAAACAAACATAGCCTTTCCGGTAGTCCACAAATCGCTATAATGTCCGACAAAATCTTTTGCGATCGCTCTCAGTCGTGGCTCCGCTGTCAGAAGATGTACTTCCTTCTCGAACTCATGCATCACCTTTTCAGCCTGATCCGGATTCAGATCGGCCTCTTCTATGGCATCCAAGATCTTATCTGTGATATCCGGATTCTTGATTTCCTTTATCTTATCGCCACGATTCTCATAATAGAGCGGAACCGTAGCCTTATCCTCTACAGCACGCTTGAAATCATATACGGAGATATAGCCACCGAATGTCCTTGCTGTAATCTCATTGGAAGAAAGCAGCGGCGTTCCGGTAAATCCGATACGGGATGCAGTAGGAAGCAGTTTTTCAATGTTGTCCGCAAATACACCATACTGACTCCGGTGTGCCTCGTCCGAAATGATAAGAATATCGTGATCCGGATAAATCGGCGGAACATCATCTTTATTGAATTTCTGTATCAAGGTGAAGATAAAACTCGGATTTCCTTTTAGCTTATTGACCAGGTCATTCCCGCTGGTAGCCATAAACTTCTTTCCTTCCGTCTTACCAAGAAGTCCACACGCCTCAAACGTACCGCAAATCTGTTTGTTCAACTCCTCACGATCTGTCAAGACAACAATAGTAGGTGATCCCGAGAACTTCCTACGAATCTTCTGCGACAAGAACAACATCGAATAACTCTTTCCTGATCCCTGTGTGTGCCAGAAAACGCCCAGCTTTCCTTCACGAAGCTGACGTTCTCCATAAGCCTTCACAGCTTCATTTACACCCAGGTACTGATGGTTTCTTGCCAGGATCTTTACAGTCTTTCCATCGGAATGATCATAAAGGATGAAGTTCTCATACAGATCAAGGAAGTTCTCTTTTTTACAGATACCACGCAACATGGTCTCCAAAGCAACACTTCCCTCATCCTCTTCTGATAGACGCTTCCATTCATGGAAGAATTCATATTTGCTACCAAGCGTTCCGACCTTTGCTTCCATACCATTTGAAAGCATCAGAAATGCATTGTAATAGAACAGGAACGGAATCGTATCCTGATAATCGGTGTAGTTATCAGTATAAGCGTTTTCCACATCCACATCATTACGCTTCAATTCAATGAACAATAGAGGTAAGCCGTTTACAAAACCAACGATATCCGTACGACGGCGATACAGGTCACCGTGGATCTTCAATTCCTTCACAGCCAGGAAATAATTGTTATCAGGATCATTGAAATCGGTCACAATAGCCTTCTTCTCTTCAGTCTTACCGTCTGGCTTCTTCACAGTTACAGGAATACCATCGCGGATCATGAAATACTTTTCTTCGTTGATCTGAAGGAGAGATGCGGAAGACAGATATGATGACAGTACCTGATGCGCCTCAGTGATTTGAGCATCATTGATCCACGGATTCAACTTTCTCAAAGCCTCATCAAAGTATCTCCACAGAACGATTTCTTGATAATCTTTTCTTCCAAGAGTACCGTCTTCACCGAGCACTTCCTGATTATAGGCAAAGACGACATCCCACCCCAGCTCATCATGCATAAGAGCTGCCGCGCTATCCTGAACTAATACATTTTCGGAGTATTCATACTTCATAAACAGCATCCTCCTCTATCGCAGCCTTTAACTTATCGAATTTCATTTTTCTCTCCGCCTGTTCTAATTCAAGAAAACATAACAAACACATCTGATATACCTCATCATACCATTTTTCAAGGACATCTTTGTCCATCAGCGCTATGGTCAACTTGTATTTCGCCGGATTGTTTTTGTTAATATTATTATGCCTAAGATTCATTTTGTTAAACGCATAGAATACATCTGAACATAATGCTCCATTTGCATTTTTCAGGTTTTCCCGCTCTGGTTCAAGCAATTCGGCCAGTTTTAAGAGTATTTGTTTTTTCTTTTCAATTTCACCATGTAGAGAATGGTGATTATATTCTAATACTTTATACGATAATTCTTTGGGAATTAACTCGCTTTCAGATGCAGCAATTGAAGCCGGAGATTTCTCAATATAGATTGTAAACCCATCAATGTATACAGGCATATATCCAATTGCATCGATTACTTTTCTGATTTGTTCCATGAGTAGAGCCGTATTTACTGAAGAATACCCAAAAATCATATCGTTTATCACATTCTGTAAGCCAACTAACATATTCTGATAGTATTCGCAGAACAAAACAAGATATTCCACATCATAACAATCAGGGTTCTCTTCGAAATCAAAACCATGTATTTCATCGAACTCGTCAAGTGTCAAGCATGTACCTCTAAAATAAAACGATGCAAACGAATCTGCGATTATATCGTGAAGAGATGTTGACCCATTTTCAAAATTTCTGTCATACATAATATCATAGAGTTTTTTATATTCATTTCCGATATCAACATTACCTTCTCGAAGGATTTCTGCAAATGTTCGTCTCATTTATACCTCAATTTCTCCATTCATAAGTTTAGAAAGCAAGCGATCACGTGCTTCCGCAGAATACTGAATAGTATCTCTCAAAAGCTGTATCTTAGTAAATAAGGTACTTGCTATATAATGGTACCGTAGATTAAGACAAAAATCGTGACAGATTTTAGTGAACCTGATATAATACTATTATCAACGGAAAGGAAGGTTCACAATCATGTCAAAAACGAGAAGGAGTTTCACCCCGGAATTCAAGGCAAAAGTAG
>JAFYBS010000192.1 GCA_017540125.1 Eubacterium sp. | reverse complement strand
TGTGGTATCGGTATAAAATCTCTTCGGATCCGCTAACTCATCATTGAAACCACTATAGTCCTTTGTATAGATCAGCTTCGATTTGTCTCCTCCCATGTTATATACATCCATGGCGAGATAGGTTCCCTCCGCGGACGGAACCGAACTCTGGATGCTTTCCGAGAACGTAGTTCCCTTATAGTACCTGATATCTCCGATAGCCCGGAAAGGATTCCTGGTGGTAGCATATCCGATATAACAGGTATTCTGCTGGTATTTACCGGTCAGCTTATATTTTTCATTCAGATTGGGATCAAATGGGGTATAACCCATATTTCTGATCTTATCCTTCAGTTTATTCTTTGCCGAATTACTCGGTCCCAACGCAGGCAGGAAAAATGCTTGGATTCCGGAGATGTACTCCTCATCCGACTCCACATATGTTACACCCTTTTTCTCCTCAACTTTGGTTCCGGACGAAACAAAGGATACCGCCGGCTGGTAGTAGACATATCTTCTTTTTCCGCGATCAATATTGAAGTTGAAGGCCGCACCGCCGCTTCCGGGGATGATTGGCTCGTATCCCACGGGCGCCTTACCAAGCGAGTCCACGACCTCAAAATCAGCCAGTATCGGCGCGCCCGAGTAGGACATAAAGGTAGAGTCGGGCACCGATTCTGCTGACGCACCCCCACCGGAGACAGCTTCTGAACTCTCGGATGCCACCTTCGATGAAATATCGGTCTCTCCCTGATTAACCGCCGTCTGATACAGTGTAAACGATCCGCTCTGGCTTGATCCTACCTCTGCGTATCCGATATTATTTCTCCGGTATCCTCCTCCCAGAGAGTTTCCGGTTGAGATACAATCCACACGGATATCACGGATCGCATCTTTGATGTTCTCCGTTGTGGCAAATCCGAGATACGTGTAGCATCCTTCATCCGGTGTCAGATTCTGATCCAGAAAATGATACTTTCCGGCCTTCAGTTTGATGGCCGCCTTGGCATCTTTTTCATCTTTCTCTGAAACCAGGATCAGATCCGAAACATATTTTCCTGATTGTTTGAACCGAGCTGCCACCGGATCGCGGAGCGTTTCCTCTGTACGATAGTACAGATAGATTCCCCCATCTTTATCCTCGTACTGATTGGAGTTCAGATTGACCGCATTTTCATTTCCAAATGATGAAAATGCCTGATATCCGCTGACAGATTCACTGTAATCTCCTTTTTGTATCATGAAGATATCGTTTATGTCCTCTCCGCAGATCGGACTGCCGGCATTCGGATCTTTGGTGGTATACAGGGCGTTCCATTTTTTCCCCTGACGAGCATTAAAATCACTGAAGAGCTTTTTGTTATGCTCATTTTTCCTTACGATCTCAGAGGCGGAATCACCATAGAGGATATCTTCATAATCTTCACAGACTAACACATTGACCATCTTTGTGTTAAGGCCTTTTCCCTCATACTGCGTCTCAAAATAGCCGTTGTAAGACGGTTTATACAGGATATACGCATTTTCTTTCTGTCCGTCTTTATTTGTAATCTTTTCTACGCTGTACATAAACCGCGGAACTTCGGTAAGATCCGGATTGTAATATCGGTTTTCCGCTTTCAACTTCTCTATGCCATACCAGATGGCCATAACAACTATAAATGCGATAAACGTAACCATATTGTTACCTAAAACTCGGACAGGCATGCCAAGTCGCATCAGAATCCTCCAGCCCAAAGTCCTGAACAACCATTTTTGTCCCGCCTTTTTGATCGCCCATGTTACGATTTTCCCAAGTACGGCTGCTGCCATCGAAAATATCAGGATCCTGTTACCCCAGGTCATGACTTCATCCCACCGTTCCATGTCCTTATCCGACTGGGTCAGTTTCTGATATTCATCTCTGGCAGATGCTGCACGTGTTGCTTCGCTTGTCATGGCGATCTGTGCCCGATAGAGTGCATCCTGATTCGGCGGGTAAATGGGTAATCTCCCGTCTTCCGTTCCTTCAAGGCCACTGTCCTTAATCTTTTTCTGTATTTCACCCATAACTTCTTCGGCAAATGACAATGCCTCAGAGGATTCTGACATATAGGTGGCCGCCTCGATAACGCCGGTGTAGCAAAACATCAAATGCTGTCCGGGAGACATCGCCATCACTATCGGATAAGCCTCACGTAAATCCTCCTTTGATTTCAACGAAGTCGACCCTATGCGATACAGATAGGTTCCGACACCGGTTCCATCCGCCATTTTATACTCATTCAGACGATTATATGCCTGTATACTGAGGGCGTCTTCCGTATGCTCTTCCACAAAAGAATCGCTCATGGATCCACCCGCATCCTGATACGCCTTGATCGAAGGCTCAATCTCATTGGCGTAGCTTTGCAGCGCATCCCGGATGTCCCTTACCTCATCCCTGTACAAAGCATCGAGTGATACGTAATCACTTTTTTTCATTCCAGACAGCTTCTCGGAGTTTGCTGCAATACGCTCTGCGAGATTGCCGCTCTGTCCCGCGATCGGCGTCCCGGTCACTCCCATGGTAATATTCGAAAGCATGGACGAAATAACTGACAGATTGGTTCGTTTCAGCATCTGTGCGATTTTCCCCGCATCCATGCTCTCGTCAAATAACATATCTCCCAGACCTTTATTATCCATATACGGGATATAGTAGAGGTTCAGCGCTTCCTTCACCTTTCCGGCATAGCTGTCTCCCCTGCTGATATTCTGCTTCACCTCGGCAAGTGCCGCTATGATATCCTCAGCCAGAATACTCATACCGGTATTCATAGACTTTTCGATTTCTTCATAATCGAATGTCTGATAACCGGTATCCATCTCCGCCATTTTCATGGAGGTTATGGCATCCGCGCGATCCTTCGTTGTTTTATATCCGAGAACTACCGAATCTCCCGATCCCCTGTCTGCCCAAAGATCACCCCAGTCGCCTTTTTCGGTTCCCGAGTTCATATCGGATCCGGCTACTGTATATCCTGAATCAGTTGCAGCTTTCTTCGCTTTTTCATAACTCGTCCCCTGAAAAAGCCTTACCTCACTGACATAGTTCAGATCCTCCGGTAGTTCCGATGTGGTAGTCTCGGAATCCGCAGTAGCATCCTGATCGGACCCATCCGTGTCCGAGGTAGTCTCGGTCCCCGCCGCCTTCACTGTTCCGCCACTATACACGTAGTCGTTCGCCGGCTGGGTGAAACACAGCAAAGCGATCAAACCGATCGCTATACTTTTTATGAATCGTTTATTGAAAAACAGTTTCATGGGCAGTACCTCCAGACACTATGAAATCCGGTGTTTATTCTCTCTTTTTACGCTTTCTTGCATATACCCCCGCACCAGCTGCGATCAGCGCGATCAGTAGAAGTGAGAGAATCCAGATCAGGGATGACGGGCCAAACACTGCTGCAGTAGGTCCGGCCTCCGCATCAGCCGCATCTCCACTTGCTACGCTGTCTGCTGCGACCTCGTCGGGCTCCTCTGCCACTTCCTCTATCGCATCTACTCCTGTTCGGAAATACAGATAGACGGAACCCGTATTTTCGTCGGTCACTTTTTTATCCCTCAAATTGCAGGCAGCACTGTAGCAAAACTCCGTTACCGGAACCGCTTCAGCATCACTGATCCCTCCATCCGTCATTTTAAGTGATGATGCAAGCACCGGATCACCCGCATTGACATCACCCGTAACATAGATAGCCTGCCACTCCCTCCCTTTTCGGTTGTGGAGATCGGCTTTCTCTCCGTCCTTAGTTCGAACGACAGTATATGTCATGTTGTCAATCTCATCGGAATCATCCCTGTAACTACGTGATATCATCTTCGCCGGGATCTCCGTGAACTTTACCCCCGGTTTGGGCTTAACGATACAATATATTTCATACCCCGCAAAGGCAAAGGCTGCGACCGCCCCCAACATATATGCGATACGAGCTCCCCACCTGGCTGGTGCTTTCACGATTTGTATTGCTTTTACCGGTTTTGTTCTGGCTGCTTCTCTATCCAGCAACTTATACAGCTTATTCTCTTTCTGATATCTCAGGAATTTTTTCTGGGTCTCCTCAGATAGATTTACCACTTTATTTATTTTTTCATACTCCCAATTATCTGACAAACTGATTATGGCACGTTTCAGTTCCGTATT
>JAFYBS010000191.1 GCA_017540125.1 Eubacterium sp. | reverse complement strand
TATCTGTCTCCTGCATATGATGTAAACCTTGCAAGTCGCTATCGGGTTCGTTGGCAACTACGCCCCTTGGGACTTCCACCCAAAGTTCGGGACATGCCCGTCATACTAAGGGAAGGGCGGTTCCTCGCGGAGCCGCCCTTTGAAAGAGGAGTTTTATGAATACTGTGTACACAGTAGTTTTTCGGTCCATCAACGGCTGTCAAACTCGAGAAAAAACTGCACTATAATTTACACTAATACCTACTAATACTAAACGAATAATAACAGAGTAAATTAATATAATACCTCAACCCCATATTCAGGATTCCTCATCCGAGCGTCTGTAGAAATAAGCGTTAATCCTTCGTATAGAGCAGATGACAATATGATTCTGTCAAACGGATCCCTATGGTTCGCAATTAACGGGAGTGCGAGAGATTTATCCATATGAGACACTTTCAACGGGACTATCTCTATCCCGTTTTCATGACAAAGTTTTTCAATCGTCTCCATACTCGTTTTAATTGAAAGCTTGCCAATCTTTACTTTTATGGAGATTTCCCACAACGAAACAGCACAAACAAAAAGCTTGTCTGTGGTTCGCATGATTTCCATCGATTTCTCTGAAAGTTTTCCATCAGCAACATCTCCGTACAGGAGTATTATCAATGCATTTGTATCAAGAAGGTACATTATATATACTCCTCCAATCCCTCAAGGCTTGTATCAAAATCCGGCGATATCGAAATAAAATCCTCCGAAATCATTCCTACTTCCCTCTTAACGCTATTATCCGGCTTATACAAGAATATCGAGCGATCTGCTCCCTTCAGAAATCTGGCAAAATCAATCAGCTCTTTCATTTTATCGTCTGTCAACCCGATTACTTCCTGCTTTAGTACTTCAAATGGCATTCAAATCCCTCCCATCTTTATTGATATGTATACGACCCATACTTTTTCTTCATCAATACTTTACGAACTGTTTCATATTCCAAATCATTGAATCCTTTTGGGTGATTTTGCTGCCTATATTATAACAAAAAGGCCCCTGCATTGCAAGGGCTATTTTGTCTGGAAATCTGTAAATTGCCGCCCCCTTCACATCGCCATACTCACCCGTCCCATCTCCTCGATCTTCGTGTCGTCCATCACATGCGCGTACAGGTTCATATCATATTCTTTTAATCTTTATCCCCTTTCCAACTCCGGATTTCGTGATCAGTTTTTTAATTCTTTTGAATTCCTTTTTATCTGCTTTAATCTTGATTGTTGCATTTTTGTAGATGCCGTTAAAAGCACCTGCCTCGATCTTCTTGATTCCGGTTGCTTTTATTGTAACCTGCTTGGGCTTTTGCTTCTTATTGCTTGTCTTCAACATGCCCTTTTTAAGTGTTGTCACGGTATAGGTCTTTCCGTCAGCCTTGAGCTTCCTCGGAATCGTGATTGTCTTGTTTGCTTTGTTTGTTGTTGCCTTGATGAGTGCAACCACATTTTTCTTACTGTCAACAACCTTGTAGGTATCCTTTTCAGTCACTTTTCCATTCTTCTTCTCGGTGCTGATCGTAGTGGATTCACCGATTATTGCACCGAACTCATCTTTCTTAAGCTTAGTCTCAATCGTTGTTTTTGAAAAATCTCCCGACGGTTGTTTTACCTGTTCTGTTATGGTTATGTCTCCAGATGGAGCTGTCTCGACAATCCGAGATGTCTCCATGCCGGACGCTGTTGTTTTGATCTCCTCATGAATGGTTGTTTCGTCAGCTTTCACGATATCAATAGTTTTTTCAGAGGAACCATCCGGTTTGATGACTTCTGTTATCCTTTCACTGGAACCGTCTACCTTTATCGTCTCACTGGTTCTCTCGATAGTACCGTCCGTTTTAACCGTTTCTGTTTCAGTTTTCCGGGTACCTTCGGAATCGGGAGTTGTCGTCGTGGGTGTTGTCGAGCCGTCGGTGTTGGTCACGGTTTCCGTGCCCTGTTCGACTATAGTCGGCGTCGGGCTTGCCTCCGGCGTCATAGATTCTTCAGGTGATTCGCTCGGTATCGTTGTTGCGTTCGGAGTCGGTGTCGAGGTTTGTGTCGGTGCCGAAGGTGTTGTAGGAGCCGAAGGTGTTGTAGGAGCCGGCTCCGATCCACCACCGGATGGATCTTCCTGCGCGTTCGGATCCGGATCTACCGGATCAGCACCTCCGGACGGGTTATCTGTATACGTCAACCGCAACTGTTCCATCGTGAGCGTACCGCTCTGGTACCGGATAACCGGTTCATAGTTTTTGTTATCCGGTGCGATTGCACCACTGATTCCTATCTCGATCGCAAGTCTGCGCTTTCCGTTATCAGCTGAATCGGATACTTCTCTCACATCGTCACTCATGTATTCCATCGTGATGGTACCGCCGAGCACATCACCGCTCCTAAGTCCGGATACGGTATAGTCCTTTCCTTCCACAGGTGAGGATAGGTCATCGGCATACTCGTTCATAGCTTTATTCTGATCACTTGCGGTCACACATATCGTTGCTTTTTTTACAGTAAGAATGTAGGAAGACTTCGCCGCTTCATACTCATCCGTCGCTGCTGCCGTTGCCGTGATGGTCGTCCTTCCGACCTTGTTTATCGTCACTTTCCCCAAAGCGTCCACGGTCGCTACCGCGGTATCGCTGCTTGAGTAGCTCACTTCGCTTCCTGCCGCCGCGCCCTGTGCAGCCTCTGTAAAGTTCGCCACATCATAGGTCTTGGCCACAGTGGAAGAGGAGAATCCGAAGCCATCCTGTGTTTTCTTAGATGTCACAACAAGCTTGACCGTCTTATCCGCCGGTGTCTCATAGTTATCCGTATCCTTCATTACGGCGTGGATCGTTACGCTCGTCTCTCCCTCTCTTACTCCAGTCACCTCTCCGGTATCCGCATCAACGGCTGCAATTCCCTCATCACCCACGCTGTAGCTCCAAGATGCCGCCTCACCGAGGCTTAATTCAGGACGGATGGTCAGTGTCTTACCGACAGAAACTGACAATTCATCAGTCAGTATCTCAGGCGTCGCTTTCGCGATCGTTACTGTCGTACATACCGCTGCGGGCGAGGATTTATAATTCCAGTTTCCTACGGAACGGGACCATACATAATACGTCCCTGCGACACTTGCCTTCAGTATTTCTTTACTATATTCGGTCGCTGCTGGAGCCGTTTCAGCATTCTCTCCCAGCGCATACATCATCGTTCCGCCGGTGGTCTCCCCGGGCGTCACAAGCTCCTGCTCCGAGCCGGTGTATTCCAGGTTTTTCGCTGTCGGGTTTGTCACCACCGGAGTTCCCCTCTCGATCTCAAAGAAATACTCCTGATGGAAATAATCATAGTCTCCGATGCCATCGATAAAAACCATCGCCCGACCGGGATAAATATTATTCTCATAGCAAAGGGTATAATCCTCATCTCTTACCAGCGTTTCTTTTGATCTTCCATCTGATAACGTGATCTCCGGATCTGATGTGATCGGATCCCCGGTATATGCCTTATCCTTCAGTTTGATTACATAGTCGCGGTATTTATCATCATACTGTGCGGCACTAACGCTACCCGGGGTCCCCGGTTTCCAGTAGCCATCCTCATACGCTTGCCAAAACCTGATAAAAGAGCTGTCATCAGCTTCTTCTTTTTCCCTATCTTCTTTAGTTTTCCACTCATACTCTACAATACCATTTTTATTGTTAAAATCACCTTTGACCACGATTTCTGACGGTTTCCATGTCGCGTATATCACCTCTCCGTCTACCACCGAACGCTCCGTGCGAAGCATATCCTCACCGGTACCATCCGCCTTTGTGTTCAGCCCGGTCCACACACGTCCTCTCCTGGTTATCTTCCGCTGCTTCACTAGGTCCGTCAATTCAAAAGAACTGATGAACCCGTAACTGTCATCCAGCCAGAACTGCCTCACATCTCTGTTTTCTTCATCTACCACAAGCGTGATCCGTACCGAAAGCTTCTGGAGTCTCGGATAGTTTATGCCCATACACCAGATATGCCCGTCCTCATCGCCGATATCAAGCTTCGGGAAACTTGATGCCTTGTTGAAGTCCTCATCCGCCACGATCGCACAGCCCCAAAAACCGGCCGCTGAAAGATCATGTCCTGCGATCGTACTAAATTTTTCGTGTTCATGGCATCCTACCAGTTTATCCGTGTTCCCGACTGAAATACCTGAAATACAATAACAGTTTATAATGCCGATATCCTCAGCTATCCCGCCCTGCAGGCCGACGATGCCTCCGGTGTTTTCCTTTTTCCATTCAAATCCCCCCAATTTCCCCACTTCACCATCATAACGGACATAGTTGTAAATCCGGATTCTCTTCTCTCCATCACTGTCCGCGCCGTGAACGCAGTTTGCAACCGTGCCACCATTCATATATCTATCAGAGGAAGTACTTCTGATATTATATCCTACGATACCGCCGACATACGCCGGATTGTTTTCATCCATATTTGAAGAGACCCATCCAAAATGGCCGCAGTTACTGATACTTCCGGTCATGGCGTTTGCGCCTGCTATTCCTCCGACATAGTTTTTGCCCGGTCTGCCATCGTTCTCCACTTTCGTTTCAAAACAGCAGCACTCGATCGTGCCCTCATTGTACCCGACGACCCCTCCTACATAGGTTCCTTCCACGCCGTGCACTCTGCCGGTTCCGTCCAGATTCCTGATAACACCGCCCTGACCGACATAAGCAAATAGCCCAAACGCGTCACCGGTACCGCTGTTAACCTTCCAACCGCTTAGGGTATGTCCCTGTCCATCGAAGGTTCCGAGGAACGGACGGCACGCGGCTGCATCTGCGCTGTGAACGCCGATAGGTGTACAGTCTGAGTTCCCCATACTGATATCCTTTTCCATACAGATATAGTATCCTTCAAAGGTCTCACCGGCATTTACCCTGTCACAAAAGCTCTTCATCTCCGCCGCTGTGCGCAGCCGTAACTCCTTACTGCCGTAATTACCGGAATACCCTTTTCCGCCGGTTCCACCAAGACCGCCGGTCGCGGAAGCCATCCCCCAGTTTTCAGATACAAGGGTCGGGGCATCCTTACCCATATACCAGACATCGTCTCCAAGGCCGACTACTATTCTTCGCGTATAGTTACGGCGGAGATGAAAACGATCCCACCATTCCGAGTCCGGATGCGCTTCAAGAAACTCCCAGGCCGCTGCTAAAAATTCATCTTCACTGGCGTAATCCTCACGATGGATCGGGAAATCCGAATAATCTGTATCTCCACCCGTAGTATTTGCTTCTTCACCCGTAACCATTTCCTCTGTATCATACGTCTCCGCAAAATGCCAGCCC
>JAFYBS010000190.1 GCA_017540125.1 Eubacterium sp. | reverse complement strand
CATATTACTTGTCTGTTTTTCCACCTGCTTCGTTGCCTTCACTTGCCGATGCCACCGCATCGACGCGTTCAGGCGCCTTGCAGGATGGAGAAAACATCCTGCGTAAATGGTCCAGGTATTTAATGTCAGCAGCACTAGAACAGAATACAACAATGGGACAGGGGCGATCAGAGATCGCCTCTTTTTGTGCAGTATGAACAAATGCAGGGGCTTATTTTTGGTAAAAAGTTGCAAAATTTAACAAATTTGTAAAATTTAGAAAAAAACTCTTATATTTTGACGAAAAAAGTGGTACACTAGAACTTGTAGAAGAATCGATTAAATCAGAAAACGGCACACAAGAGAACACAGGGGATTTGTGTTCACGCACGAAACGGATGATTGGTTTTTTTATCGAATCGTTACCGGGGCCTTGTTTTCGGTGACGATGACGGACACTATTGGGATTATTTTTAGGAAAGGATGGTTAAAAGGTGTTTAGCGTAGGAGAGTATGTCGTTCACGGAAACGACGGCGTATGTAAGGTTGAGGCTGTAGAACCGATGTCGGGAAGTGGTTCGGATCGAATTTACTACACTCTGGTACCGGTTTACTCGACAGGAAGCAGATTGTTTGTGCCGACAGACAGTACGAAGGTGATCACGCGTGCGGTGATCTCCAAAAACGAAGTGAAGAAACTGGTGGATGAATGGGATGATATCGACGTTCTCAGTGTGGAGAACGACAAAAAGCGCGAAGAGGTTTACAAGGCAGCGCTTCGTTCCTGTGACTGCCGTCAGTGGGTGAAACTGATCAAGACTTCGTATCAGCGTAATCAGATGCGCATTGCGAAGGGAAAGAAAGCTACTACCTCCGATGAGAGATATCTGCATATGGCGCAGGAGAATCTTTTCGGTGAGTTGGCAATTCCGCTTGAGATGAGCCGCGGAGAGGCGGAGGACTACTTTATCGGAAAGGTTGAGTCCAAGAAAAAGAAGTCCAAGAAAGCGAAAGCATCCGAGAAATAATCAGTGAAAGACACTTCGGAATGTAACCGTAAATTAAATGACAGAAACAGAAAACCATCGCGATGAGCGATGGTTTTCTTGCGTTTTATCAGTCAGTTACGGAGAGGATGGTCCCACCGCCTACGACTTCGTCTCCGTCGTAGAAGACGACAGCCTGGCCGATGGTCATGGCGCGTTGTTTTTCATCGAATACGACTTTCACCCGGCCATCTTCCCCGGGATACACGGTGGCATCTGCTTCCTTGGCCCGGTAGCGGGTTTTCGCCCGAACCCGGATGGACTCCCGGAGGGAGTCAAAGGCGATCCAGTTGAGATCGTCGGCGATAAGCGTCGTTTTGAAGACGGCATCCTCGCGTGCCAGAGTGACGGTGTTATCCTCCATGGATTTGTCGCAAACGAACATCGGCTCACCGAAAGCGACGCCCAATCCTTTTCGCTGGCCGATAGTGTACCGGATGGCACCCTGATGGGTCCCGATCACCTCGCCGTCAGTGTTCAGGTAGTGACCGGGAACGAAAGAGGTGTGGGTGTATTTTTCTATGAAGGAAGCATAGTCGCCGTCCGGAATAAAGCAGATGTCCTGGCTGTCCTTCTTTTCGGCGTTGACGAAGCCGTGTTCCGCGGCAATCTGCCGGACTTCGTCCTTCGTCATTTCGCCCAGGGGGAACAGCGTGTGACGGAGCTGTTCCTGCGTCAGGTTGAAGAGGACGTAGCTCTGGTCTTTGGTCCGGTCAACGGCCTTCCGAAGGTGACAACGGCCGGTTTCATCCCGCTCGATGCGGGCGTAGTGACCGGTGACGATGTAGTTCAGTTCCTTCTCGCGGGCCAGCGCCAGTAACCGGTCAAACTTCAGATAGCGGTTGCAGTCGATACAGGGGTTCGGTGTGCCTCCCTCCTCGTAGACCCGGATGAATTTTTCGATCACTTCGGTTCGAAAGACCTCCTGATAATCCGTTACGGTGTAGGGAATGCCGAGCTTCACGGCAACCTCGGAGGCGTCGTTCATATCCCGGTCGGTACAGCAGGTACGGGTTTTGGGACGATATTTTCCGTCCCATTTATATAGACGCATGGTCGTCCCTTCCAGCCGGTATCCTTTTTCAAGCATACAGAGGGCGGCGACAGAGCTGTCAACACCGCCGCTCATGGCGATCAGAGCGGATTTCTCGTCCATTTTTCCTCACTTTCCGAAGTGTCTCATGGAAACGCTTGATCAGCGTTTCCAAAAATCCTTCATTGGGTCGATCTTTTTGGCGATCGAGAGGATCGTTGCTTTTTCTTTCTTCATGTAGAGGTTCAGTGCCTCCACTTCCTCGTCGGAGAAGCCGTCCTGTGTCAGGATCCGACAGCCCGGGATCCGCCCCTCGGCAATCCTCTTCCCGTCGGTGAAGGTGACGAACACCTGAGGCTTTCCGTTTTTATCATGGGTGATGGAGGACACCTTCATCTCCATGCTTTCATTTTTCACGGGCATTTCCCTCCTTACTAATACTTATAATACACTTGCGGAGTGATGTCAACACTTGACTTTTTCCGCGCTTCGGGTTATGATAGAGGGCGTATCCGTTGTGTACAGCCGGTCGCTTGAAGGAGTGAAGAAAAACCGGGATAGCGATCGACGGTAAATGATTGGGAAACTATCTGTAAGGAGGAAAGAAAAATGAAGAAAAAGCTTTTGGTTTGTTTTTTGGCAACAGCGTTATGTCTGTCGGCTACGGCCTGTGATGTGAAAACCGGTGACAAAGAGTTGGATAAGCAGCTCAATGAGGCAGGGGAAGCGATTGAAGAAACGGCCAATGAAATCGCGGACGCGGCAGCCGAGGAGATCGACAAGGCGACTGACACCAGCGATATCGATTTTGACAAAACCACCACGAAGGAGTGGGGAGATTTCACCATCGATGTACCGTCCGGCATGGAGTTTAAGGGCGGGGATTTCCTGGATGAAAATAACAAGAGCGTGTTCTCCGTAAAGAAATCGGAGCTGTCCTATTTTGATTTCAATGAAGAGGATGAACAGACTCAGAAAAACCAGTATGATTACAACAAAAGCACCTATACCGAAAAACAGAAGGATGTGAGCGGAAAAATCGGAGATATCGACTGGGAAGGGTTCCAGTACAGCGATGGTTTCGGCGGAAACGGAATTGAGCTGAAGACCCAGGTCAACGGAAAGTTCGTCCGCGTATCTGCGACCTTCGCTTTTGATGATGAGGTGACGCAGAAGCTTTTGGCATCACTGAAAGTAAAATAACGGAGGATCGATATGAAAATCGCAAATATGGTGGGGGACCGGTTTAAGGAAAAACCGACGGATTGCGTCATCGACAGCCACGCGCTGATGATGCGAGGCGGCTATATGAAGGATATCGCGAAAGGTATCTATTCGCAGTATCCGCCGTTGAAGAGGATCTGCCGAAAAATCGAGAATATCATCCGTGAGGAGATGGATGCCATCGACGGACAGGAGGTTCTGTTTCCGGTGGTGATGTCTTCGGGCATCTGGGAGGAGTCCGGACGCTATGAGAGCATCGGCTCGGAGATGCTTCGTTTCACGGATCGGAACGGGGCGAAGATGCTGTTGGGGATGACCCACGAGGAAGCGGCTGTGCATCTGGTACGGGATTATGCCAACAGCTATCAGAATTACCCCTTTATGATCTACCAGATCCAGACGAAATTCCGCGACGAGGCGAGACCCCGCGCCGGTCTGATCCGTGTGCGCGAGTTTACCATGAAGGACGCGTATTCCTTCCACACCTCGCAGGAGGATCTGGAACGGTATTATCAGGTGGTTTACGATTCCTACAACCGGATTTTCGCCCGTGCCGGCGTGCCGGAGGTCATCACTGTGAAGTCCGACTCCGGGATGATGGGCGGTTCCATCGCCCACGAGTACATGCTGCTCACACCGGTGGGAGAGGACTCCCTGGCGATCTGCGGGAACGAGGACTGCGACTACCGTGCGAACATGGAGGCGGCTGAGTCCATCATCGAGAACCGGAAAAATGGTCCGGATGCCGAGCTCACCGAGGTCTATACACCGAATATCCAGACCATCGAGGAGATTTGCGATTTTCTGAAGACACCCCTTACACAGTCCTGCAAGGCCGTGATCTACCAGAAAAATAAGGACGACGAGTATGTCGTTGTTTTCATCCGTGGGGATCTCGATGTGAACGAAACGAAGCTGACGAATTATCTGGGTGAGGATGTGCACCCGGCGGAGATCACCGAAAGCAGTGGCCTTCACGCCGGTTATACAGGACCGGTAGGGCTGAACGTGGCCGGAAAACCGACCATCCTCTACGACAAGAGCCTGCAGGGAACCAACAACCTTTCCTGCGGCGCGAACAAAGATGAGTATCACTATACGGGACTCTGTATGGAAAGGGATATCCCGGATGCAGAGTATCTCGACCTGGCGAAGATCATCGATGGCGGGATCTGTCCGAAATGCGGCAAGCCTATGATCAAAATCTCCCGCGGTATCGAGGTCGGAAACATCTTTCAACTGGGTACCAAATACACGAAGTCCATGAATATGACTTAT
This sequence comes from Eubacterium sp., assembly GCA_017540125.1. Lineage (GTDB taxonomy): Bacteria > Bacillota > Clostridia > Lachnospirales > Lachnospiraceae > Eubacterium_F. The sequence continues at coordinate 2,381 of JAFYBS010000190.1, read as the reverse complement.
CTGGATGCGGACGGACAGGCACAGACCCCGATCATGGGATGCTACGGCATCGGTGTCGGACGATTGGCAGCTTCTGTCTGCGAGGCATATCATGACGAATACGGGCCGATCTGGCCTATCACCATCGCGCCCTGGCAGGTGCATCTGTGTGCCCTCCGTGTGGACGATGAGGCAACCAGAAACTATGCGGACAAGCTCTACGAAGACCTGCAGAAGGCCGGTATCGAAGTAATCTACGATGACCGGAAAGCGAGACCGGGCGTGATGTTCTCGGATGCGGATCTGCTGGGTGTACCGATCCGGCTGGTAGTGAGTCCGAGAAACATGGGAGAGAATGTGGTGGAGCTTTCCACCAGGGACAAGAGCGTGCAGGAGAAGGTTCCTGTGGATGAGGTGCTGACCCGCGTGCAGGGACTGATCCGGGAACTGACCGATGCCATCCAAGCTCATGTCAAGTAGAATGATTTCTAAAATTTAATCTGAAGTTAACGCAAAACCCCGCCGGAGAACCGGTGGGGTTTTATGATTGATTTTTGTACTAAATCGAGAAAATGGCGAGAATTCGTATAGGTTAAATCTAGCTTTGTTAATTCTTGTAAATATCCTTATAATTTTTGATACACTGTTCGATGATCCTTACCGCCTCTGTGGCACCCTCGATGTGGTCGACCTTGGTTTCCCTGTTCTCCAAATTTTTATAGATGGTGAAGAAGTGCTCGATCTCATCGGCGATGTGTTTCGGAAGCTGATCCATCTCGGTGTAGGAGTTGTACATCGGATCCGAATAAGGCATGGCGATGATCTTCTCGTCGCCGCGGCCTCCGTCCAGCATTTTCATGACGCCGATGGGATAGCAGCGGACCAGCGTCATCGGAGCGATGTTCTCCGAGCAAAGGACGAGAACATCCAGCGGATCGCCGTCGTCACCCAGGGTACGCGGGATAAAGCCGTAGTTGGACGGGTAGTGGGTTGAGGTGTAGAGCACCCGGTCCAGGATCAGCATACCGGTGTGCTTGTCCAGCTCATATTTCATTTTGCTGCCCTTCGATATCTCGATGACAGAGATAAAATCCGTAGGGTAAATGCGCTCCTCTTCGATGTCATGCCAAATATTCATAGTCAGATCCTCCTATATAAAGAATTGAATTGTTTCAGTGTGAATCGAGGAGCGGCAGCAAGTATCTTTTTGTGAGAATAAACGTTTAACGTTTTCGAACAAAAAGCATACTTGCGGTTGCGCTCCGAGTCGCTTTCTCAGTTTGCAGTACCTATCACTTGCCCCTGAAGGATTCTTGTCTCCAGATCATTTGCTGTATTATTGAGTAGGTCCTCCCGTGGCGTAACCCGCCCGGGCTCTGCCAACACGATGATCGTGGACCCTCCATATTCGAAAAAGCCTTTTTCCTCGCCGCGGACACAGGGGCAGGACTCCTTGTGATTGACGATTTTTCCGACCAGAAGGGCGCCTACCTCCATCTGGAGGACATCCCCGAAGGCCTTCGAGTGGATGATCGTATACTCCCTGGTATTCTCTTTGTAGATGGGAAGATAGTCATTGGCGACGGGGTTTACCGTGTGAAAGCTGCCCTCAATCCGGTAGGTTTTTGACTGCAATCCGGTAGCGGCGTAGACATAGCGGTGATAATCCGACACCGTCAGTCTCAGAACGAAGATATAGCCGCCCTGAAAGCGCTTCGCCAGCTTCCTCGAGTGCAGGAGCGACCGAAGCGTGTATTCCGTATGCTTGATGGAGAAGTTGGCATTTTTCAGGATGGGATATACCGTGGCCCGGCAGTCACAGGGACTGATCAGCGAGCTTTCGTCCGGATCGACCGGGCGGGTTCCATCCTTGACCTTCCTCGTGAAAAAGTCGTTGAAAGACGTGTAGCGACGTGGCGGAAAGTCCGACATGTCGATGTTTTCGTGCTTGATGAAGTGGGATACCATGTTGGCCGAGAAGCCGGTATCCAGAAAACGGCCGGACAGATTCGAGATGCCCGGTTGTACCAGGGGCTTCAGCAGCATCCGCCCGAAGGCATTGGTATATAAAAATGTCAGCAACCGGTCCTGTCCGGTTTCCTCTTCAATCAGCTGACCATCCAGATCAATGTAATTCACGCGATTAACCTCCCATAACGTCTGTAAATCAGTTGAATATGTGCAGTACCCGGAACATCACCAGTGTGACGAAGACCATCATCACCGCGATACCGCCGTTTCCGGGTTTCTTGATGCGGATGTCGAAAACATAGAAAAATGCGGTGAGCAGCATGAACACCGCCAGGATCAGCGAGAATATCTCGCCGGAAACATAGGGGTGGAAAAGGTACACCACCGGAAAGATGATCGTGATGGTGGTGATGGGAAGCCCGCGGAAATAT
>JAFYBS010000189.1 GCA_017540125.1 Eubacterium sp. | reverse complement strand
TCGATATATCCATTGAAGATGCTTTCCATATTTCCTTTTACCATACATGTCTCACCGGTTTTTTCAAACATGGAGCTGACATTGCTTTTATCATCGATGATAGCGCGAACCTTGGCATAATGCTCTCCCGCCTCACTGATGATCCCTACGAGGCCGTTACCGGCAATCACGTTCATGTCGACATCAACACCGTCAGCGGTTCCTTTGTCGATCGTAAACACATGAAACCAGTTGTTACCGTCACGGCTTACAACAGTAGCAGCCACCTTGGGATAATCCGGATATTTTTTATCCAGCTTATAAAGCTCTCTGAAATTCTCCAGGCTACTGTTTTCACCGGCCAGTATTTTGTTGTCATAACTGAGTTCGTCGATCTTTTCTTTGAGCGCTCTGTTTTCTTCCAGAAGATCCTCTTTGGACGATAAAAAGTCCATCTTATCCGATAAAAACCGGCCGACGGAATCGATTCCCTTCTGCATCGGGGTGACGATGTTGCCAAGAGTGGTTTTCATACCAACAAAACTGTCCGAGTACTTGAAGGACAGCACCACTAAAACAAAGCATAGAATTGTCAGAAAAATATAGACATATTTCGGATGGATCCGAAATCGTTTTTTTCTTTTACTCATGAAGAATCACCAACTTATACTGTTATCAATCACATGGAAAGCCGGGCAAGCTTCGGATTCTCGATAACTGCCCCCAAGCCCATAACAACGGAGCTTTCCGGCTCGTTGCACAGGTTGACACGAAGTCCCAGCTGCTGATAGAAAAACTGTCCCAGCTCACCGATGCTGGAAGAACCGCCGGTCAGGTAAACACCGTGTTTGTATATATCCGAAGAAATCTCCGGGGGAGTCCTCTCCAAAAGAACCTTTATCTGATCCACGATACTCTGGAACAGATCGATCAGGGCAGCGTGAATCTCCCGTCCTGAGACAGGAATTTCACTGGGGAGTCCGGTTACCAGGTTTCGTCCGCATACATCCATCTCCTGGTCGTTTTCAAAAGCAGATGCGATGTTTGTTTTTAACTCCTCGGCAGTCTTCTCCCCTATCACAAAGTTTTTATCGCGTTTGATCTTGGCAATGATGGATTCGTTGAAACGGTTTCCTCCGATGGGGATTAACCGGCTCTGAACGATACCACCGAGAGACAGAATCGAAACTTCCGTGGTGTTAGCACCGATATCTACCACGAGAGTCCCGGTGGTACCGGTGATATCCAGATCCATTCCCAACGCATCAGCAATCGGTTTTTCCACGATATGAATACGTTTCGGTTTCAGATTCGTATTTGATATCAAATCAAAGTAAGCACGTTTTTCAACCTCTGTGATGTCCGTGGGTACCGCAATATAGTACTCCGCCCCCTTGAAACGTTTTTTTCCGTCCAGCTCGGCGAAGAAATAATCAATCAATGCCTGCATGTTTCCGATGTCCGCGATGACTCCGTTTTTCACCGGATAAGACACCTGGATATTGGCCGGTGCCTTCTCATACATTTCATAAGCTTCATTTCCCACTGCAAAAGTATGGTTTTTATTATAAATGGCGATCACATTTTTCTGATGCAGGATGATTCCTTCTTCGTTTTTGTAGATTTTGATAGAACTGGTTCCGAAATCAATTCCGATCGCTTTTGCTGACATGGTTACTTTCCTTTCTACTCGTTGTTTTTCGGTTATCGGAAACGGCTTCGTTTAAAAGCCCGCTTTCCGCGTAGCTTACATAGGTTTGATCCCCGATGATGATGTGATCCAGCAACGGGATCCCGATCCATTCACTGGCCTCCCGGAAGTGCAGAGTGGCATCGTGATCGGAGAGACTCGGTGTCGGATCTCCGCTGGGATGATTATGAAGCAGGATCATCGAAGCGGCATCGTAGAGAAGTGCCAATCTCAGTACTTCCCGCGGAGAGGCCGGAGCACTGTTGACCGTCCCGCGAAACACCTCCTCATATCGGATCAGATTGCCGGCGGCATCAAACATCACGACATAAAAATGTTCGGTTTCCAGAGAACGAAGCTCCTCCATGAAGTAGGCGGCTACATCCTTCGCCTTTCTCATCGGTCGTCCGTGGGTTCTGGTAAGCCGGGCCATTCGCTTCGCCAGCTCTGCAATACATAGCAGCTCAAGAGCCTTCACGGGACCGATTCCTCCGATGGCAGTAAGCTCCGGTCCCCTTGCGTGGTACAGACCGAGCAATCCGGGAAACGAATCGGAAATCGACAAAACATCTCTTGCCAGTTCAACACTGGTCTTCTCTCTGGTCCCGGAACGAAGGATGACAGCCAGTAACTCGGCATCCGTCAGTATGCTGACACCGTACCTGTGTGCCTTTTCATATGGCCTTTCCGAGACCGGAAGATTTTGGATCGCGGTATGTTTCATAATAATTCAGGGCATCGGGTTTCAATGCTAACCTTCATTATACCATATTTATCCCGTTGTCGCAAGCCCTTTATCAACCAGTTCCTGTACGGTTTTCAGAATTCCGAGTTTACCGTGCGGCCAGGTCAGCCCGCCCTGGAAATAAACGGAATATGGTTCTTCGATAGGAGCATCCGC
>JAFYBS010000188.1 GCA_017540125.1 Eubacterium sp. | reverse complement strand
TACCCTCCGTTCAATTTCCTTTTATTCTCAAAAATCGGATTTCCTTCGGTCTACGCTTTCGGCTTTTTCACCTTCACCAGCTTGCTCGTCTTGAACGCGATCACCCGGTCTGTCGGTGCCTCACATCCGCTGAAGGAGGCCGACTCGAATACAACATAGGTGTAAGCGCCGCTAACCATGATTCCCTCATTCATCGGAGGTGTCATGAGATAGGTCTTGACTGCCCCTCTCGTCATCGCGGCATTGACATTGATCGAGGGTTTGTAAATCTCGATCTTCGACATGAAACCACGCTGGTATTTATTCGTCTGACAGGACCTAGAAACAATCATCTCGCCTTTATCGGAGAAGCAGAGTCCCTGGGTACGGTCCGGCATCATCATCCTTCCGGTCCGGACCAGATTCGGTTTTTCTTCCTTGTTCTCTATCCGGTATACATAGACATTGGCCGAGTGAAGCTCGTCGTAGGCCCCTGCCCAGATTCTTTCCTTATAATAGGTAATATAAGATATGGTCTCGTCGGTCTGTACCGTGTTGGTAAAATCATAAATCTCGATGTAAGGCTGTCCGCTTTCGATCGCCCCTTCTATCACCGAACAGGGAAAACACTGCATGTTTTTCCCATAAGCGAGCCAGACATTCGTTCCGTCACAGGCAATTCCTCCCACATGTCCTTTGTGAGGGAGCAGGATCAGCGTTTCGAGACTTTTGTTATCCTCATCTACCACATAGATGACCGAATCATTCGCTTTCTTCAGATCGTAGGATGCGATCAGGATATGATTCCCGTAAGCAGCGATGCTCTGCGGAACCATGGAGGTGGAGTTGAACCCGCCCGCATTGGTATTGATCAGGCCCGGCATCGCAAAGCTGTTTCCGTAATCGAAGGTCTTTTTAAACTGCTTGTAATTCTTACATGCCGGGGCTTTCTTGAAGGCTTTTTTGGTTTTATACAGCTTCGGTTTGGTACTGGTCCCCGAAGCGGGAACCGTCTCAACCTCCTGAACCGTTGATTCGCTGACAAGAAGCTTGTCCATCACGGTTCTCTCCGCGGTCATTTTTACATAATAAGAGGTGTCATTGCTGAGGCCTTCATGGATGCTCCGTACTTTGAACTGCACCGGAGAATCGATGGTTGCCGCCAGCTTGTACTCTCCTTCTTCCTCCTCCGAGTAGTATAGCTTGTAGTTCACAGCCGACCGCCCACCCTTGAATGTAACCCGGATTGTTTTGTCCCCGCCACGCACGGTAAAGGTGGGAAGCGTGGGGGCCGTTCCGGTCTGAATCTCCGCCGAGGCCGCTCCCGCGTTGGACTCCTGAATGGCAAAGGGAATGACTTTTACGATATAATCGTATCCGCCGCTCAACCCGACCATCTTGTACTTTCCGGCCGTCTCCGTCTCTCCTTCATAGGTGAATTTTGTTTCCTCCGGCTTTCGATAATACACCGCGTAGGCCAGGGCTCCGGGAACCGCATCCCATTTCAGGGTGATGGTGGTTCTGGCCATCTTGGTTACCTTGACCTTCCCGGAAAAATCGTCCGGTCTGGGCGCGATGCCGAAATCATCGGAAAAAGCTCCCTGCGAGAAAACAGAGGCTCCTGTCGACGGGTCTGTGATATTCGCCACCGCCCGAATGTGGATATATTTTACTTCTCCCTGCGTCAGACCGGTAAACTCATAAGCTGTCTCCGACGTCGTGATAACCGGGGCATAAGCTGCGTCCGTCGATGTTTTCATCTCAATCTCGTATGAGGTCGCCTCTTCCATAGGATCCCAGGTCACCTTCACCGTTGACGGATTCGGCATCGGAGTGCCGTCAGCCGCCGTGATCTCGAACTCAAACTCCACTTCCTTTGTGGGCATCGTATCGCCGGAAATCACCTTCTTCACGGGGATGACCAGCTTGACGGGATCAGGCGTGTACTTGTTGGTGAACACGGCTGCGTTGGGCTCTGTGATCGTGCAGACGTTGGTTTCTTTGTCATGCATGGCCTCAAGCTCACTCGTCAGCGTGATGGTTGTATCGTCGTTTTGGGCGGTGTAGCTTGTGACCATCAGCTTGTCGTTTGCAGTGTTCGACACTATCACTACGATGTTCCAGGTCTTGCTGTCAAGCTCGTAGTGGGTATTG
>JAFYBS010000187.1 GCA_017540125.1 Eubacterium sp. | reverse complement strand
GTGACGTATCGGCATACATTCCGACGAACGTCATCTCCATCACGGACGGTCAGATCTATCTGGAGACGGAGATGTTCAATTCCGGTTTCCGTCCGGCCGTAAACCCGGGTCTTTCCGTATCCCGAGTAGGTGGTTCGGCGCAGATCAAGGCGATGAAAAGTATCGCCGGCCCGATCCGTATCGAGCTGGCACAGTACCGCGAGCTGGCAGCGTTCTCACAGTTCGGTTCCGATCTGGATGCCGATACGAAGAGACAGTTGGATCAGGGTGAGCGTATCCGTGAGATCCTGAAGCAGGATCAGTATAACCCGCTTCCGGTATGGTATCAGGTCATCATCATTTACGCGGCGACCAAGCAGTATCTGATCGATATTCCGGTAGAGGATGTGCTGGAATTCGAGAAGGGACTTTTCGAGTATCTGGATTCCAAACATCCGGATATCCCGGCTGCGATCCGCGATGAGAAAGTGATCTCGGACGACACAGAGAAGAAACTGATTGCTGCGATTGAAGACTTTAAAAAGACCTTCGAGAGATAGGAGGTAGTTTATGGCTTCAATGAGAGATATCAAGCGGCGCCGTGAGTCGATCACTTCGACGTCGCAGATCACCAAGGCGATGAAGCTGGTTTCGACCGTCAAGCTTCAGAAAGCCAAGGGAAGAGCCGAAGAGAGCAAGCCGTATTTTGAAAAAATGTACGATACGGTGACCGGTATTCTGGCGAATTCCGAGAACATCCAGAGCAGTTATCTGGAAGCCCGGAAAAAAGAAGGCCCGAAAAAAACCGGTATCATCGTCATCACATCAAACCGTGGTCTCGCCGGTGGCTACAACTCGAACATCGTCAAGATGATAAACAATGCCGGCTTTGACAAAGAAAACACCCTGATCTATCCCGTCGGGAGAAAAGGGCAGGAGTCGTTGCGGCGTCTCGGTTATCCGATGAGTGACGACTTCAACGAAGTGATGAACAAGCCTCTTTTCGGTGATGCGGTATCGATCGGAAAAACCGTGACCGGTGACCTGGTGAGCGGAAAGATCGATGAGGTATACCTTGCCTATACCGTATTTAAAAATACCATGACACAGACTCCGAGACTTCTGAAAATCCTTCCTTTTACAAAAGAAGATATGGAGGAGAATTCGGATATGGGAGACCTGTCGAAGGAAGAAGAAGGCAGGGAGAAAAAAGAAGAATCGACGGGCGCGCAGGCGATTATGAATTATGAGCCGGAGGAGGAAGAGACGCTGGCGTATATCATTCCGATGTACATGAATTCGCTGATCTTCGGAGCGCTGGTGGAGGCATCCGCCAGTGAGAACGGTGCCCGTATGCAGGCGATGGACAACGCGACATCCAATGCAGAAGAGATGATTGATACACTGGGACTTCAGTACAACAGGGCGCGTCAGGCAGCGATCACGCAGGAACTGACCGAGATCGTGGCAGGAGCCTCAGCTATTGAGTGAATAAGTAGCTATCTGGCACCATGGCATGTGCATGCACGTTTGAGTGCTTGCACTCATGAATGTGTATGCACATGTCATGGGACAGAGGCTGGTGCCAAACGGATGAGAAAATCAGTCGCGAAGCGACGGTGGAGCAGCCGAAGGCTGCGGGATTTTCGAAGAGTGCAGGCAACAGACGCCAGATGGCGGAAAAAAAGGAGGAAAAGAATGAGCGAGAATAAAGGAGGCAATATCGGTACCATCACGCAGATTATCTCAGCCGTCCTGGACATCAAGTTCAAAAATGGTGAGCTGCCCGATATCTACGAAGCCATCCGAATCAAAAGACCGGATGGTGACGTGTTGGTAGTCGAGGTGGCACAGCATCTCGGTGATGATACCGTGCGCTGTATCGCCATGGGACCCACCGACGGACTGGTACGCGGTATGGAAGCCGAAGCCACCGGCGGACCGATTTCGGTTCCGGTAGGAGAGGAAACCCTCGGGCGCATTTTTAATGTGCTGGGTGAACCTGTCGACGAGAAACCGGCACCGGAGGTGAAGGAATACAGCCCGATCCACCGTGAGGCACCGAGTTTCGAGGATCAGTCCACAGAGGCAGAGATCCTGGAGACCGGTATCAAGGTCATCGATCTGCTTTGCCCGTATCAGAAGGGTGGTAAGATCGGACTTTTCGGAGGTGCCGGAGTAGGAAAGACGGTGCTGATCCAGGAGCTGATCACGAATATCGCTACCGAGCACGGTGGTTACTCCGTGTTCACCGGGGTAGGCGAGCGTACCCGTGAGGGAAATGACCTTTACTACGAGATGATTGAATCCGGGGTTATCGACAAAACAACCATGGTATTCGGTCAGATGAATGAGCCGCCGGGGGCGCGTATGCGTGTGGGCCTGGCCGGACTGACGATGGCAGAGCAGTTCCGTGACAAAGCCGGAAAGGACGTGTTGCTCTTCATCGACAACATCTTCCGTTTTACGCAGGCAGGATCTGAGGTGTCCGCGCTGCTCGGCCGTATGCCGTCAGCCGTTGGATATCAGCCGACACTGCAGACGGAGATGGGTGCTCTTCAGGAGCGTATCACTTCAACGAAAAACGGATCCATCACTTCGGTTCAGGCTGTCTATGTGCCGGCCGACGACCTGACGGACCCGGCACCGGCAACGACCTTCGCCCATCTGGATGCGACGACGGTGCTGGAGCGTAGTATCGCCGAGCTGGGTATCTATCCGGCCGTGGATCCGCTGGCATCCACATCCCGTATGCTGGATCCACGTATCGTCGGAAACGATCATTATCAGATCGCCCGCGGCGTGCAGGAGATTCTCCAGCGTTACAAAGAGCTGCAGGATATCATCGCCATCCTGGGTATGGACGAGCTTTCCGAGGATGAGAAAATCCTCGTTAACCGTGCCCGTAAGGTACAGCGTTTCCTGTCGCAGCCGTTCCACGTGGCAGAGCAGTTCACGAACCTGCCCGGTAAGTATGTACAGATTTCGGATACGATCCAGGGCTTCCGTGAGATCCTGAACGGTGAACACGACGAGATTCCGGAGAGTTATTTCCTGAATGCCGGATCGATCGATGATGTAGTGGAGCGTTTCAAGACATCAAAAACTGCATAACTTGACTTGTCTTTGCTTCCGTCTGCGTTGTTACAGAATGAAAGCAAATCCGGCGTCAAGTTTGTATAGGAGAGTTTTTTATGGCTGAACTAAAGCAATTTAAATTGGAAGTGGTCTCACCGGAGCGCATGTTCTATACGGGCGACGTGGAGATGGTAGAGCTCACGACGACGGAGGGAGATATCGGTATTCTGGCCGGACACATCCCGCTGACCACTATCGTGGCCCCCGGCGTTCTCACGATCAGTGAGCCGGATAATGTCACGAAGGAGGCCGCCGTACTCGAGGGCTTCATGGAGATCACGCAGGACAAGGTAACGATCCTGGCGCAATCCTGCGAGTGGCCGGAGGAGATCGATATCAACCGTGCCAAGGAGGCCAGAGACCGTGCCGAACGTCGTCTGAAGAGTTCGGATGCCAACATCAACATGGCGAGAGCCGAGTTGGCCCTTCGTAAATCGCTGGTTCGTATCGAGCTGGCTGAGGGCGACAAAAAATAAGTGATAAACATGGAATACCGGGCACCTTCGGGCGTCCGGTATTTTGAAACAAAAAAACCGGGGATTATCGATTATGGAAAAAATCTTCGAATTATGGGAAATCGATGCCGTGAAGCGTGTCGTGATCAGCATCGTGGTGATCTTGATCGTGGTGATCATTTGGCTGATCGCACGGCATATCCGACGAACCTATGCGAAAAAAAAGGGAATAGACGGCAAATTCAATGCAACGACCTCGATGCAGGCGGTCATCTACGATACGATCAAGGTGGCGGTTTTTGCCATATTGATCCTGACGATCCTGCAGATCAACGGAGTGAATGTCACTTCCCTGATCGCCGGTGTCGGAGTGGTATCAGCGGTTATCGGACTGGCGCTGCAGGACTTTCTCAAAGATATCATCATGGGAGTCCATGTTCTGACGGACAAATTCTACGAGCTTGGGGATCTGGTCCAGTATATGGATGAAGAGGGAATCGTCGAGGACTTCAACCTCCGCACAACGAAAATCCGCAGCATCATGGACGGGGACCTGATCGTCATCTGTAACCGGAACATCGACAAGATCACCCGGTCGGGGCAGGAGGTCTATATCCGTGTACCGCTTCCCTATGAATTGCCGGTGGGACGGGCCCATGAGATCATGGCGGATATCGCGAAGGAGATCGCGGAAAAGGATGAGATCACGGCCTGCAGCTTCTTAGGTACCACTGAGTTTAATGCCTCCTCCGCTTCCTATTTGCTGAAGCTGGAGATTGAAACGCCGGAGGCAAAGCTTCGCACCAGGCGGGCGGGCCTCAAGGTCGTTCAGGAGGTTCTGGAGCAGGAGAAGATCGCGATTCCGTTTGATCAGGTGGATGTGCATATGAAGTGACAGTTTTGATGCATATTTGTGCCGGAGCGTCACAACGTTCCGGAATGGAAGAAAGAGGTAAAAAATGTTTTGTCAGTATTGCGGGAGCAAGATCGAAGACGGTTCTGTTTTTTGTGAATCTTGCGGAAAAAGAGTGGACGCTGCCGGACCGGTAAATCCGGTACAGGGCACACCGACGGCTCCTTCTCAGGGGATGCCGGAGAAAAAATCTATGTCAGGCGGAGCGAAAGCCGGTCTGGCTGCCGGTATTACCGTGGTGGTAGCGGGCCTGATCGTCGTACTGGTTCTGGTGGCGACGGGGGCATTCGGCGGATCCGATCCATCCACTGAGCCGGTGGCAGCTGTACAGCCGACGCCGACATCGGTGGCGACGACCGAACCGACAGCGGAACCGGAGATGACCGAGTCTCCGGAAGAAACCGAAGCACCGGAAGAAACACCGGAGCCGACACCGGAACCGGACCCGGAGAATATGACGAAGGAGCAGTACCGGGAAATCTGTGATGACCTGTATGAGGATCCGGACGCGAACATAACATGGAATAAGGATCTGGTACAAATGGCCCAGAATATGATGTATCAGATGGACGTTTTCAAAAAGAAGGAGATTGTTTTTCGCAACCTGAAGGGTTATGAGCTTTCACATGCTGAAATTGTGTCGATAGCCTGGTTGGATTATGACAAATTATCTTCCCTGCATAATCTGTCAGACAGTACATGGGCACCTGAGTTCAACAAGGAAGAGCTGCTGGAGTACTGGCATCAGTATTTCGACCGGCCGACGGATCGGGAAATCGAATCCTATCATGAGGATCACGGGGATACAGTGTCCTATGGCTTTGGTGACGGTGAGATGGGATACGGATTCATCGACAAAAAAGTCAACGTGTACGAAAACGATTCGTACTATCTGGTTGCCGGATGGACATCATGCGAATATGAATTGGGATTCAAATACGTTCGGGTCCTGTTCCGGAAAAATAAATGGGATCATCCGGGAACCATGGTTTACGCCAGGATCGGAGCGGATGATATCGGGATCAGGAATATCAAAGCATCGTCCCGGTTGAAAAGCTGGCGTGACAAAACCTACGGACCGTGGAACATGCTGGACGGCAGCCGGCGAACGGCCTGGTGCGAAGGCGCCGGCGGTGTCGGACGTGGGGAAGAGATCACACTGAAACTGGACGGAAAACAGGTTGTACACGGCATATCCCTGATGAACGGCTACCAGGTAAACGCGGATATCTATAAGAAAAACGGGAAAGTGTCGAAAATATATGTTACCGCGGATGACGGATTCTATGGCGAATACAACGTCGACTATGTCCGGAATTATTCGGTGTATGAGTTGGGCACCAAGACATTTATCGAGTTTGAGAAACCGGTAAAAACAAATAAACTGACAATTATGATAGAAGACGCCGTGCGTGGAAACAAATACAGCGATACCTGTATCAGTGAGCTCTCACTGTACTGACAAATAATATCAAAAAATTACGATTTATCTTTACAAATGGGATTAAAATATGATATAATTGGTGCGCCTATGGATAAAAATAGGCGCATCATTTTTGCAATTTAGGAGGAAAAAGTTGTGGTAATCAAGATTGCATTGTTGGTTGTCTTTTTTGTCGTAATGCTGGGGATCGGTTTTTACACGAGAAAGCACGCAACCAATGTGGGAGGATTTGTGTTGGGAGGCCGTGCGGTAGGACCGTGGCTGACGGCCTTCGCCTACGGAACTTCGTATTTTTCAGCCGTGGTTTTCGTTGGTTATGCGGGACAGTTCGGTTACAAATACGGAATCGCCTCTACATGGATCGGAATCGGAAACGCCGTGATCGGTTCGCTGATCGCCTGGGTGGTACTGGGGCGTCGGACACGTATCATGACCAAGCATCTCGATTCGATGACCATGCCGGATTTCTTCGGTAAGCGGTTCGACTCCAAGGCACTCCGCGTCGCAGCTTCGATGATCGCTTTTGTCTTCCTGATCCCGTATACGGCTTCGGTTTATAACGGCTTGTCAAACCTGTTCAATATGGCGTTTGATATCCCGTATCAGGCATGCGTTATCGGTATGGCGGTGCTGACCGGTATCTACGTCATCGTCGGCGGTTATATGGCAACAGCGCTGAACGACTTCATCCAGGGTATCATCATGCTGATCGGTATCGTAGTCGTGATCGGTGCGGTCCTCTCCGGACACGGCGGGTTCATCTCCGCCATCAAGGAGTTGGCAGCGGTACCTTCCGATGTGATGCCGGGCGCGTATGCTTCCTTCTTCGGTCCGGATCCGCTGGGACTGTTCGGCGTCGTGATCCTGACCTCGCTGGGAACCTGGGGCCTGCCGCAGATGGTGCAGAAGTTTTATGCCATCAAGGATGAGAAGGCGGTCCAGACCGGAACGATCATCTCGACCATCTTCGCCATCGTCGTGGCCGGTGGATGCTACTTCCTGGGAGGCTTCTCTCAGATATCCGGCATCGAGGCAGCGGCAGACGGTTCCGTACAGTACGATGCCATCATCCCGACCATGCTTTCCACCCTTCCCGATATCCTGATCGGTATTGTGATCGTGTTGGTACTTTCGGCATCGATGTCGACCCTGTCAAGTCTGGTATTGACCTCCAGCTCGACGTTAACACTGGATTTTATTAAACCTTTATTTGCGAAAAATATGAGCGAGAAAAAGTCGGTGCTTTGCATGCGGGTATTCCTGGCGTTCTTCATCATCGTGTCGGTGGTGATCGCTCTGGATCCGCCGGGCTTCATCGCCCAGCTGATGGGTATCTCCTGGGGAGCACTGGCCGGAGCGTTCCTGGCACCGTTCCTGTACGGTCTCTATATGAAACGGGTTACCAAGGCGGCTGTCTGGGCCAGCTTTATCGTCGGTATCGGCATCACGGTATCGAATATGATCTACCCCTACATCGGCTCGCCGATCAACGCCGGTGCCATCGCCATGGTCGCAGGACTGATCGTGGTACCGCTGGTCAGCTTTATCACACCGAAGCCGAGGAAAGAGCTTGTGGATGATGTCTTCGCTTGCATGGAAGAGGATGTCGTAGTCAAGCGCAGGGTAGCGCTTCCTAAAGAGGACTGAGATTAGTACCCTTGTCGGGACGGCAGATGTTCGACAACCATTTTGACTCGCGCATTCTGAAGCGCTCTCAAAATGGTTGCGAACGCCCGTCCCGAATGCACACTGGTTCTCACTGCTCCGCAAAACGATTTGTTTTCGGCAGCAGAGAGGTGCTTGACAAAAAGAAAAGAGCTAGAAGGGAGGGATTTCGTGTCAGAAAACAAAACAAGCAAGCGGCGAAGCCTTGTCGTAACTTTGATTCAAATCGGCGTGATTCCCATCCTTTTACTGGGCATCGGCCTCACGGTTTACAGTCAGTATTCCGTCCGTGAGGGAATGGATTACGAGATGGAGCGGGCCCTGTCCGGCATCGCCCATAACATCCTTTCGACCTACAACGCCCTGGACGGAGGCGAGTTCTCCATGAAGGGCGAGGATCTGTATAAGGGTGAGAAAAATATCACGGCAGACTATCGTATCCTTGATGATCTGAAAAATGATACCGGCAACGATGTAACGATTTACTATGGTGACAAACGCCGGATGACCACTATCGTGGATGATAAAGGAAACCGCCTGACGGGGACCGACGCACCGGAGGGAGTGATCGATCATGTCTACGGTCAGAAGGAGGAATACTTTTCCACGGATGTGGATATACAGGGAGTTCCCTACTACGGCTACTATGTTCCGATCCGGAACGACGCCGGCGACATCATCGGGATGACCTTTGCCGGAAAGCCGAAGGACTCCGTGATGCTTTCCACGCACTATATGGTGGTGGGAAACATCCTCATCAGTATTTTTGCCATCCTGCTGGCGGCTTTCATCCTGTATTTGGCCTCATCAAAAATGGTCGTGGCGATCCAGCACATCCGACGATTTCTCGGGAAGCTGGCCGGCGGCGATTTTACACAGAAAATGCCGGATGAGGTGCTGAAGAGAAAAGATGAGCTGGCAGAAATGGGAGAGTATGCGGTTCATGTGGAGATCGCTCTGGACGATATGATCTCGAGAGATCCGCTGACAAAGCTTCTGAACCGTCGCGCGACGATGGTCCGGGTGGAGAACACCTGGGAGAACTGCGATTTTGCCATTGCCATGGGGGATATCGACTGGTTCAAGGGAGTAAACGATAACTACGGTCACGATATGGGTGACGAGGTACTGAAATTCGTAGCCGGTGAGCTGAAGGATGAACTGGAAAAATCCGGCTTTGTGGCCCGCTGGGGCGGTGAGGAATTCCTGATCGGATTTGACGGAACGCAGGAAGAGCTGGTTTCCCATCTGAAGGCCGTCACAGGTCGTATTCGCGCAAAGGTATTTGATACCGGAGAGAAGACCTTCTCCGTAACTATGACGATGGGTGTTACCATCAAACAGCCGGGTGAGGAGTTCGAGGTTGTGATGAACCGTGCTGATAATCTGCTCTACAAGGGCAAGCGCGGCGGCCGGAACCAGATCGTTGTTGACGGGGAGGAGCTGGACGGTATTCCGGAAGGGATTGTTACGGAGTAGAACCGCTGGTTGTTGTTCGTGGGAAACATGTGGATGAAAGGATGGACAAACGTAAGGAGGGCTTGAAATGACGGTAGAATTTGTTGAAACCAGAGACGATTATCAGATGATTAAGGTTGCCGGTGAGATAACAGCGGCAAACTCGGCCGATTTTTCTTCTGAATTGAAACGGTGCAGAGAGGAGTATGCAGATGGCGGACTCATCCTCGATCTGGCTGAACTCAGATATATTTCCAGTGCCGGACTGCGTGTTCTGCTGACGTTGTCGCAGAAAGAGGGAAGTAAGGTCAAACTCATACATGCATCCGAAGTAATGCGTGAGATCCTTGACGAGACCGGATTTTCCGGTTTGTTTGATGTAGAGTGACGGGATATAAAACCATAAGGGAAGAGCCGATGAAGAAAGATGGGAAACAGCGCAGAAAATCGTTGAAAAAAAAAGTTATGGTTATCTGTGTTTTTCTTATTACATTATCAACCGTTGTTTCCACATGCTTAGAGTGTTTCAGGTTTTACTCGTTGCTCAAGGATAATGATAGTTACCTTCGGAAATCCATGGGGCATCTGATTGATGATTTCACCGGGAAGTATCAGGATCAAATAGAATATCAGATGTATAATTACGCCTATATTTTGAATCGGGACCTGTATGAAACACTCTCGGAATCAGTAAAGATTCTGTCACTCCTGTCAGGTGAAATGAGCGGTCAAGATCTGAATACAAAGGATGGATATCCGGATGAGGATGTACTTAAGGAATTTTCTTCCGATTGGGCAGATGACGAAAAAAAATCCGGGATGTTGCCGAGATATACCGCTCTCAGTATGCCGGACGGAAAATCCGTTGTCATGAATCTGAACCCGGAAACAGAACAAAAAGAGATCATGCGCTGTGATCTGAAGAACGAAACATGGTTTCGGAAAAGCGGTGACAAATCCGGATATGTCAGAGAGGTTACTGCGGTGAAGAGGACGAAGTTCTTTGATGATACTTCGATTGTCGTTTCCAAGTCTGTATGTGATCCGGAGAGTTCCACCGTTAAATTTTTTACTTCACTGATCTATGCGGCAGATGATCTGAAGGCTCTTTTTCAGGAGGCGGACTCTTCATCGGATTATCTGATCGTGGATGAGAACGGTGAATTGGTGACGTCGACGATGGAGTCCGGAAGTCTCTCGGATGCACACAGGATGGAGGGAGATATCAGGGAAAAGTATCCACCGTTAGAGGACTTGTTTTCTGCAGACTCAGAAAATATTCTCAGTTCGGCAACGATCGAACTGGACGGAGTTGAACGTAAATGTTTTGGACCGTTGGTAACTGACCCGGGTTGGATGGTTATACTGCTCAGTCCCGAGGAATTCCTTTCAATGGTTATGGATATAGTCCGCGGGGAATATAAGAAGGATGAGGATAAAGCGAGACAGGCCATCCGATCATCATTCCTGACAAGTATTGTATGGGAGATTGTAGTAGGTATTTTTTTCAACGTATTATTATTGATTTTTATCTGGCTTTTTATGGGGAAGCGCCTCCGGCCGATTCAGATCATAACGGAAAAAGTACGAAACCTGTCTCCGGATGATATGAATTTCGAAATGGGTGAAGTTCTGAAAACAGGTGATGAAATAGAGGAGTTGGCGGAGTCCTTCCATGATATGTCGGCGAGGATAACGGAGCAGGTCGATGAGATAACCAGGATGTCCGTGAGAGAAGGACAGATAGAAGCGGAGATGAATGTTGCGACAACAATCCAGTCCAACATGTTGCCGAAGTCTTTCCCTGTTATTCCCGGATATGCCGAATCACCTGTTTATGCCGAAATGAGCACAGCCAGAGAGGTCGGAGGCGATTTCTATGATGCCTTTATGATTGACGATGACCACCTGGCTATGGTTGTCGGGGATGTATCGGGTAAAGGAGTTCCGGCATCGCTTTTTATGGCTATATCAAAGGCTCTGATCAAAACCCGTGCCATGATGGGAGGCAGTCCATCCGCGATCCTCACGGATGTAAACAATCAACTTTTTGAAAATAACAGCAGTCAGGATCTGTTTGTGACGGTATGGATGGGAATTCTGGCCCTGTCTGACGGAAAACTCGTTGAGGCAAATGCCGGACACAGCAATCCGATGATCTATCGTTTGGATAAAGGTTGGGATGTACTGAAAAAGCGTCATGATATCGTTCTTGCCGGAATTCAGGGGATAGCGTTCTCCGAGGATGAGCTCGTACTTGGCAGAGGTGATATGCTCTTCGTGTTTACGGACGGCGTGACAGAGGCGAGGAACACGGAGCAGGAATTGTATGGAGTAGAGCGCCTCGGAGAGACCTTGAACCGGACGGATGAGATGACACCCAGGGGAGTCCTTGCGGCCGTTCGTGATGATGTGAATGCATTTATGGGAGAAGAACCGCCGTTTGACGATATGACGATGCTGGTGGTGAGATATTGAAACATGTAATAATAACTTCAAAAGAGGAGGTGCACATGAAAAAAATCGGTGTTATTACTTTTTTTATCAGCAATTACGGTTCCGTATTGCAGGGGTTCGCAACCAAAACCTTTTTAAAGAAAAACGGCTACGAACCGGTGATGATTGACAAAACATTTTTTCCGGTGGAGGACAAGGTGCTCGAGGATGCCGGGAAAAAGCATCCGCAA
Organism: Eubacterium sp.; assembly: GCA_017540125.1. Classification (GTDB taxonomy): domain Bacteria; phylum Bacillota; class Clostridia; order Lachnospirales; family Lachnospiraceae; genus Eubacterium_F. The sequence goes on along the minus strand of JAFYBS010000187.1, from coordinate 11,477 downwards.
AGTATCGAGGATTTTAATTTCTTTTTAAAGTCGCTGGAGGGCAATGCCGCGATTGTGTCCGACAAGTCGTTGGCTGCCATCGATGCATTTATACGTGATGTGCTTTCTCCGGAGAAGTATACCATTGCGGAACTGGAGAAATCTGCAGGTAACAAGGATTTTGATGCTTTTATCGTGGGCAGTGACCAGGTATGGAACACAACGATGGGAGTGGTGGATCCGTTTTTGTTTTTGCTTTTTGCGCCACCCGAGATGCGGATACCGCTCTGCCCGAGTCTCGGAACAAAACAGATCCATGATTATCTGAAGGATGAGTTGCGTGACGTGTTTAACGAGTATCCGAGACTTACCGTCAGAGAAACAGATGGTGCCGAGGTTATCCGGGAACTCACGGGACGGGAGGCAACACGGCTTCCGGATCCCACGGTTCTGCTGACACCGGATGAGTGGCGGGAGGTGGCAGGTGTATCCGATGATGATGAAAAAGGATATTTGTTGCTGCATTTTCTGAATGCTCCGAATTCCATCGCCATCCAAAATATCAAACGTATTGCGGATATGACAGGGATGCCGGTGCGATGCTTTGCCAACCGGTATGATGAGTACGACGACATAAGCGGAGTAACACTGATCGAGGGAGGACCGAAGGATTACGTTCGTGTTATCAATAATGCCGGATTTATCTGTACGGATTCCTTCCATACAACGATGTTTTGTATCAATCTGGACAAGGATTTTTATACCTTTGACCGTCAGTATGCACATGGAGTCAGCGAAATCGGTCGCCTGACTACCGTCCTCGGTCTCTATGATCTGACGGACAGGATGATCCTTGATGAGAGTTTTGTTCCGGACAGGGATAAAATGCCGATCGGTAAGGATATTAAACCGATACGTGACAGGGAGAGAACCAGTATCCGGACATATCTTTTAGAGGCTTTGGGCGCTGTTTGATCACATAATCGGAGGGATAGATTTATGAGTAAAAATGAGTACATAGCATCTGTTATCACACCGTTTCACAACACCAATCTGAATTTTTTTCGTCATGCTTTTGATTCCGTTGTGAATCAGACCATCGGTATAGAGAATGTGGAATGGCTGATTGTCGTACACAATTCGGAGGATGAGTATCTGCAGGGCGTAAAGGATATGACAGGACAGTATGAAAGCATCAAGGTTTTTGAACTTCACAATGATGTAAGATCTGCGTCAAGTCCGAGAAATTATGCATTGGACAAGGCGACAGGGAAGTATCTGTTTTTCCTGGATTCAGACGATCGCCTCACCAGAGAGTGCATCTTTGAGGTTACCCGAAGGATGGAAGAAAATGATGCCGTTATGGCCAAGTTTCGTTCCGAAGAGGAATCAGAGGATGATGACGTTGTTCAGATGGTCGATCACCGCGTCCGTTATGACCAGACCAGGGATCTGATCATCATGAAAAAGGGCGACCACGCGATGAAGGATATCGTTACCATCGATAACATGGTACCGTGGTGTCAGGCGTTTCGCAGGGATTTTGTGGAAGAAAACGGAATGCGATACGATATATCCATGCATACCTTTGAGGATTTCAATTTTACGCTTACCGGTATGGGATATGCAGACAAGGTGATTGTCCTGCCGCAGACAATCGGATACGTGTATTTTGTCAATCACGAGTCCACCCTGCAGCAGATGGGATCACCGACGCCGGAGGCGATTTTCGAGATGATCAGGAATCATACAAAGGTACTGAAAAGGGGTATTGATTCGGGCTTGGATGTACGCTATATCTTCTGGAGTGTACTTGATGTCATATCCCATATGGTAATGGGAACGCCTCAGTTGACCGGCGAACAGAAGGAAAAGATTCGGGCAAGTTATGCGGATCTGTTTGACCAGGTAGAGCCTTTAGATGCGGATGGAAAGATATTTACCCGGGAAACGGCGGAAGGGACGATGAGTCTTGTAAGAAGTGTTATCCTCGGTGAGGGAGAGGGCGCGACGACAGAGCATGTTACGGGAAATGTTTTACAGGATATTCTTTCCAAAAACAGAACTACGGATATCGGCAGACGGTATGAGTTTAATCTGATTCACAATAAGGATGCCTACGCGGCCAGAGTTCCGCTGTCGGATTATGATTTTTATGAGCCTTTGATCAAACTGACCACCCGTGTCGGAGAGAGTGCTATTTTCTGTTGTGACAGCGTAGATGGTTATATTCTGAGCGAAGGCGGAATCGGAGTGCCGAGGAGGATTCCGTTTACCAAAGGACATATCAGGCAGTATAGTGATATGATCGTATCTGTTTTCGGCGACAGGGCAGGGTCAACCTTTTTAATGATATCGGGGCTTCCGCGCAACAATCGGTTTGAGGACGGTACGTATGTGGAGAGTCTGTACGGAGCCGTGCTCAGAAGCGTGGAGGACTCTCTGGCGTGCAATTCGCATGCGGCCCGGTTCCGTGACGGATGGGTTACCTCACCCGCGGAACTGATCTTTCCGGATGAGTCTGTCAATCCCCGACATCTCTGGTTGCTTTTTGCTCTTCTGGACAACAGCGTATCACAGATTGTTGCACCATCAACATGGGCTGTTCTTGAGGTATTTGAATATCTGGAGAAATATCATGAGAGCATCATTGAAAACCTGCGGTCCGGCAGGATATCCATGGAGGATCCTATTTCGGATGATATGAGAGAAAAATTGGAGCGACGTTTGAAACCGGATCCGGATCGGGTAGATGAACTGGAGGAGATCTTTAAGGGAGGGTTTGGTGAACCGATCATCCGGAAAATCTGGCCGAAACTGGATCGTGTTTTTGCATTCGGAACAGGAGATTATTCTATATATACGGAGAAACTCGGACGATACATCGATTCTTCCGTGGAGATATACAACGGGTATCTGATGAATCCCGAGTCGGTCATTGCCCGTTCACTGGAGGACGATACGGGACGTTACATCCTCCTGTCCAACCATGATTATTTTGAATTTATTCCGCTAAAGGATTTCAGTGAGAACAGTCGTCTCCTGCGTGAAGATGAGTTGGAGGAGGGGCTGGATTATGAACTGGTTGTTACCAATCATGCCGGATTGTACAGGTACCGCATCGGAGACATCATTCATGTGGAAAAGATGGAGGATGGAGTACCTGTGTTCACATATCTTCGCAAAAATTATGAACAATGTTCTGTAAAGGATGTGACATTGAATGTCAATGATCTGGATACGGTGATCAGAAGAGCAGAGACAGAATACGGTATTTCCGTTCATGATTATTGCCTGGCTGCCGATGAGGACAGCGGGCGTTTCACCATAATGATTGAACCGTCAGGTATCGACGAGTCCTATCAGGATATCTGCGGGATGGACAGAGCCGTGCTGGTTTCGGGAATGGATGGGTTTTTGTGTGATGTTTCCGGGGAATACTCGAGTGCACGCAAATCCGGCAACCTGGCTGTACCGGAGGTACTGATTCTCGAGCCCGAGACCCAACTTCTTTACAGGGACAGGACAATGTACACCAGAAAATACATGCCGGATCAGATCGCACCTGTACGTATCCTGAATGACCCTGCCAAAGAGAAGTTTTTCCGTCGGTTTGCTGTTTGATAGGGAGGTTGATGTTTTGGAGCATATTCTTGATATATCTATAGACGGATTGAAGGAACTCGGACGCGGTGCGACCAGCATCGTGTATCAACTGGATGATGAAAAGATCATCAAGGTATATTACCCATGGATGAAGAGAGAGGACATCGAGAAGGAAAGAAACTCATCCAGAAGTGCCTTTATCAAAGGAATACCAACTGCCATTACTTTTCATCTGGCACGGGTCGGAGACAGTTTCGGCGTGATTTATGAGTTGGTTGATGCGGATACACTGGCAGGAGCTATGGGAAGAGAACCCGGTCAGATGGAGCATTATGCGAGAGAGGCTGCCGGGATACTCGGAAAACTTCATCATACGGTTTATAACAAGGGAGAACTCCCGGATACCAGAGACAGTTGGTGGAAACTATATGAGATGGGGTTAAACCGCTTCCTGAGTGATGAGGAGGGAAACCGCATCCATGAAATGATTTACGGATTGCCGGAGAGGAACACATTTATTCACGGAGATTATCATGCATTCAATATCATGGTCAGGAACGGTGAGCTGATCCTGATCGATGTGGGTGATGCTTCTGCGGGGGATCCGGTGCTTGATCTGGCATGTACCTACATGGCCTGTATGATTCTGCCGGAACAAAGCAAGCTGAAACATACCAAGAATCTTGTTCTCTCACCGGAGGAGTGGAAACAGTTTTGGAGAGTTTTTTTTGACCGCTATATGGAGTTGGAGGAGATGGAGAGCGGGAAAGACCTGTATGAAAAGAAAATCGAACGCTTTGCCCTGTTACGTATGTCTATAACGAGGGCGTTGATTCCCGGAATGACCGACGATGAAAAAAAAGAATCCATTCGTCTGTTGATTGACAGGGTGTTGGAAGAGGAATGAAAAATGGAAAACATAGGCAGTAATACGAATCAGACAAGTATTATCGTTCGACGGATGTTTTATGCATCACTGGGTGTTCTGGTTTTTTCCAGTGTTTCAACGATGCTCGGGAGTCTTGTGGACGGGATCATCACAAGCCGTTTTCTGGGAGAAGGTGCTATGGCGGCTTTTTCCATCGATAATCCTGTTTACAATATCATGACTATGCTCTCAGGCGTGCTCAGTTCCGGGACGCAGGTAGCATATTCAAAAGTTATCGGCAGAGGTGATACAGATAGAGCGAGAGCCGTATTCAACATATGCTTTTTTGTAGCACTGGGTTTGTCGGTTGTTTTGGCTGCCGTGATGTTTTTCGGTGCCGGACCGATTGCCGGTCTGCTGGGTGCACGCGGGAAAAGCGCCGAACTCCTTCCTATGGCATCCGACTATCTTCGCGGTTTGGCTCCGGGGTTGCCGGCTGTCATTATGGTGCCGATCGTAAGCGGATTTATGCAGATCGACAGCGATCGCAGTCGTACGATGGTGGCCATGGGACTGATGACGGCAACCGATATCATCGGTGATCTTTTGAACGTTCTGGTATTCCATGGCGGTATGTTCGGTATGGCGATTGCCACGACAATTGCTTATTATGTTGCTCTGTTTATCCTGCTTTTGCATTTCTTTAAAAAGAATATCATGCTGAAGATTTCCCTAAAGGGACTTGTGGGAAAGGATATTTTTGACATTATAAAAAACGGCCTGCCCAACGCGATTTCAAATGGTGGCCTGATGATACAGAAGGTGGCGCTTAACTATCTGCTCCTGGCAATCGCCGGTGCGTATGCCGTGTCGGCATTGGGGAAATACTACACGTTGTATGGTTTTTTAAGCACTGTGATCATCGGCATAGCGGGGACGACGATGCTGATTGCCGGCGTGTATGCCGGTGAGGAGGACAGGGACGGACTCCGATGTCTTCAGAATCTGAGTATACGTTTCGGATTGATAGTGATTGGCATTATAAGTGTTTTGATTCTATGTTTCACTCCTCTCTGTGTCGAATTGTTTATGAAGGAAAAATCAGGAGAGGCATTTGACGCTGCCTGTAATCTGTTTCGTATCAATGCATTCGGATTGCCCTTTGTTATGGTAAATTTTGTATTTTTGATGTATTTACAGGGAATTCGAAATGAGCTTTTTTCAAGGCTGATAGGCTTTTTGGATCGTGTTGTCTATGTTCTGTCTCTTGCTGTGGTATTGGGGATGATATGGGGGGAAAACGGTGTCTGGGTGGCGCTTGTGCTCGGTGAAGTACTTATCTTGTTTACCATTCTGCTGATAGCTTTTTTCAAACGGAAAAAGGCTGGCTCCTTCCGGGAAGCTCTGCTCTTTTTGCCGGATGACTTCGGACCGGAGCCGGAGAATGTGCTTTCATTTTCTATGAATAGTATGGAGGAGGTTATGTGTGCAGCCTCCGTCTCAAGAGAGTTTATCACGGAGCGTGGCGGCACGGAGAGACAGCGTATGTTATTGCCTCTGTGTATCGAGGAGATGGCCGGAAACATTGCCCGATTCGGATTTAATGATGGGAAAAAGCATTGCATTGAGGTCAAGGTTATTTACAAAAACGGAGACTGGATTATCAGGATCAAGGATGATTGCAGGCCGTTCAATCAGGTAGATTGGTTGAAAATCTATAAACCGGATGATCCGGAGGTCAATATCGGAATCCGGATGGTGTGCTCCATGGCAAAAGAAATACGTTATGTCAACACAATGCAGATGAATGTGCTGATTATCAATGTTTGACAAGATGTTAAACGAGAATACGGGAGGGATAGATGAATTCGGATTTAGTATCGAGAAATCGTTCGGCTGAATTGTTTTTGCTTACAAAAAACAGTGAAAAATGTGGAATATTTGAGCTGGAACTGGATAAGTCTGTCGATGTGGATGTACTCCGGTCGGCGGTTGATGAGGCGGTGAAGAGGCTTCCTCTGATTGCATCGGAGATGGTAAGGTCAGGGGAAGAGTTTTATTATACAAAAAACAATCGTCCTGTTGTGATTGTCCGTGAGGATGGGTTGCCGGTTCTCGGTACAGAGCAAACGAATCATCACGCGATTTGCCTGATAGTGAGAGAAAAGACTATTATAATCCCTTTTCATCACAGTCTTACAGACGGGGTTGGCATGGAGAGATTTATCGGTACGTTGATGTATTATTATCATACGGCACTGACAGGAAGTCAGATCGACCCGGAGAGCGTCAGGATCAATGACTGCATGGATCATCCGGATGTATGGGAAGATCCGTTCGACCATTTTTATGAGGTTTCGGACGGAAGCGGGAACTCCGGTCCGATGCATCCTGTCACAGACGGGCTGGTACTTCCCGAAAATGAGGGAGAGCCTGAATATCGCAGGTTTTTTATGGAGATTGATACCGATGACTTTATGAGGTTTTCCAAATCCGAGGGAACATCTCCGATGATTGCATCTACTCTTCTGATGATGCATGCCATAAGGAAAGAAATTCCTGACAGTGATAAACCGATTGCCATCCGGTTTCCGGTGGATATAAGGCATCACCTCGGCACGGAGGAAACTCTCAGAAATGCGGTGTTGATGAAACCAATGAGATACACGCCTGCTACGATGGATAGTCTGTCGTTCAGAGAGCAGGCGAGGATCCTTCGAGGGCAGTTGGATGACGGGACGGCCGAACAGGAGATCAAAGGGTCGGTTAATGGTTTTATTGCGCTCATGAATCAAATGGATGAACAGGGGACCATGGAAAAGAAAAGAGCGTTTTTAAGGAACGCCAGGAAGCCGGATACGACAGCGTTTTTGCTTAGTTATGTTCGCTGTATGTGGCCGGAAGAGGTACAACGGGGGATCTGTGAGTTTGGGGCGGTTGATCTGGAACCTTATCTGAAGATCAATATCTGGGCGATGAAAAAGTCTTTTTTTGTTGATATAATCCAGCCGTTTACGACATCGAGGTATGTAGAGGCGTTTGCCGGGCAACTCAAGTCCCGAGGGATCACGGTTTCATGGAAAGAAAAGGAATTGAAACTTCCGGATTATGATTTGGACGGACTGATGGATAATATCACCTGAAAAAGGATTCCATAGAGGAGGAAGAAAACATTGAATCACTATCTGCCAAAGAATAAAACTTATTTTTACAGTGGATTGCCGGAGAAATCTCCCGTTGTAAATCTGAAAATAGTGCTTGATGAGGAGGTCAGGCCGGAGGCATTGACGGAAGCGGTCGGCAGGATAATGAAATCGGACTGGTTTTTTCGTCAAAGGCCGGTTCTGAATGAAGCAGGCGATGTGTTTTGCCGGGAAAACGAAGAGGAGCCACCGGTATATGCGGATGATGGTGTGACGGTGAGTCTGGGATCATCCGATACGCGGGGATATCTGTTTCGGGTTCTTTACAGGGGGCGTACGATAACGCTTGTGTTTTCACATGTACTGGCTGATTTTTGTGGGGCGGATATGTTTTTCCACGCTTTTCTGTACGAGTATTTTGACATACTCGGATATCATCCGGACAGGGATGACAGTATCCCGAAGACGGATGATATGAGGGAGGATGAAGGGAAATATGACCTGTACGAGGATCTTCCCGGGGATTTGATACCAAAGGGAATACCGAATATGAATAATCCTTTTTCCATACCCGGAGACAGACCTCTGATGGATACGGATAAATCCCGCACGATTGCATTGCGATATGATTCCCGGGATTTAAAAAAGGTATGTAAGAGTTTTAACTGTACACCGGTTACACTGTTTTCTGTTGTTATATCCGGTGCTGTTCATCGGATCTATGAGGTGGGGCAGGATACAATCGTTACGGGGATGCCTGTTGATATGCGGTCGTTCATGCAACGGAAAGCCCTGTCGAATTATAGTTCCATGAGTTTTCTGACATATGAGGCGGAGCTTTCCGGGGTACCGGTTGATGAACAGATAACCTTGATGGCAGGTAAACTACGTGAAGTTCTCCGGGAGGACAATCTGCTTTCCGTGGCGGCTATGATGCGTGAAAACGGCAGGCATATGCCGACTCTGGCGTTGGATGATCCGGAAGCCATACAACAGATGCAGAGGCAAAAGATGTCAAAGAAGGGGATGTTTACCTTCCTTTTGACAAATGTAGGACTGGTTCGTTTTCCGGAGCAAATGAAAAAACATATAGAGCGGTATGAGATTGAGGTGGTATCCGTGTCATATACGCCGAGTATACTGTTATACAGTTTCGGAGAGGACGGGTATTTTGTTCATACTGCCAATTATGAGAGTGCCGAACTGGTGCATGAGGTCCGTTCGGGACTTACAGATATCGGTCTTGAGTGTGAGGTGTCGTTTGACGGTTATTCGAAAAATGATGTTGTAAGGACAGAATTATTTGCCAAATCAATGTCGGATTGAGGTGTTTTGAGTAGCCATTGTGTCGTGGATTCCTGCTGTCGATCATTCTGGCTGTGCTTGACAGGGAGACAGCCCTGTGATATCATAAAGCGACAAAACGGAGCGGGATTTGGTATGGTTCGGAGGAGGATTTGGTATGGCTGACAACGAAAACAATAGTCAGAATAAGAAAAAGAATGAGACCAAAGCTGTCCCGTCCGCGAAGCCGGTTGTCAAGACCGCATCACAATCCCCGGTCAACGGGAAAAAGAACAAGAAACGCCGCAAGCCGAAGAAAATCAAGAAGCATCGCAAGTTCTGGCTGGTGTTCAAGATTGTACTGTTGGTTATCCTGCTCACGATACTGGGTGTGGGTTTATTTTTGTACTTCAAATACGGCGATATGGTATTCCAGATGCAGGACGAGGCGAAAATCCTGGTGGACGCCTCCACACCGGAAACCTTCCGGGCCTCGGAAACCTCTATCGCCTATGATAACAAAGGAAAACAGATCGCGATCCTGAAGGGAGACAAGGACTCCTACTACATGCCCATCGACAAAATCCCGCAATATGTGAAGGACGCCTTCATCGTCACCGAGGACAAGAAATTCTACTCCCACAACGGTATCGACATCGCCGGTATCATCCGTGCGGCATGGGCGATGGTCCGCAACAACGGAAGTCCCACGCAGGGAGCTTCCACCATCACCCAGCAGCTGGCCCGGGGTACCTTCCTCAGTACGGAAAAAACCGTCGAACGAAAGGTGAAGGAGATCTTCATCGCGATGGATCTCGAGAAAAAATACACCAAGGACCAGATTCTCGAATTCTACCTGAATTCCATTAATTTTATGAACGGCTACTACGGAATCGAGGCGGCGGCGAAGGGATATTTCAGCAAAAGCTGTACCGAACTGAGTCTCGGCGAGCTGGCATTTTTATGCGCCATCCCGAACAGCCCGACCAAGTACGATCCCCTCCGGCGGTACAAAAACACCGTCGCCAGAAAAAACCGTATCCTCGATCAGATGCTGGCGGACGGCGTCATCAACCGGATCGAATACGATGAAGCTTACAACCAGAAAATCGTCCTGAATGTCCAGGAAGTGAAAAAGAGGGATTACATCGAGACCTTCGTCAGCTACTGTACGATCCGTGCGCTGATGAAGAAAAATGGCTTCGAATTCCGTTACAGTTTTATGGACAACGAGGACAAAGAACAGTACAACGAACTCTATGAGCAGGAATATGCCACGGCGGAAAGTGAGATGAAGAACAAAGGTCTGCGGATCTACACCTCCATCGATCTGGCCACCCAGAAGCAGCTGCAGAAAGCCATCAACGACAACCTCAAATCCTTCACGGAGAAGACCAAAAAGGGTGTCTACAAAATGCAGGGCGCAGGAACCTGTATCGATAATAAGACCGGACGAGTCATCGCCATCGTCGGCGGGCGTTCCCAGCAGAACGAAGGCTATACGCTGAACCGTGCTTATCAGGCATTCCGTCAGCCGGGAAGTTCGATCAAGCCGGTCATCGTCTACACTCCTTCACTGGAGAGGGGAAAAACGAGAAACACCATCGTGGATGACCACAAGTTTGAGGACGGACCGTCGAACTCCGGTGGATCCTATCACGGAAAAGTATCCATCCAGTATGCGGTCGAGCACTCGCTGAACACGGTTGCCTGGCAGCTGTTCCAGGAGCTGACGCCGGAGGTGGGACTCCAGTACCTGTTGGATATGAATTATTCCCATATCGTTAAGAGCGACTACTATCCGTCGGCTTCCCTCGGTGGTCTGACCTACGGTGTGTCCACACTGGAGCAGGCATCTGCCTACGCGACGATCGGAAACCACGGCAGATACCGCGATCCGACCTGTATCGTCACGATCAAGGATTCGGACGGAAACGAGATTGTGGGAGACCATATCGAAGAAAAATATATCTACAAGCATGAAGCGGCGGATGAGATGCTGGATATCATGCAGGGAGTTTTTGCCCGCGGTACGGCAGCGGGACACAGTCTGGAAAACGATATGCCCTGTGCCGGCAAAACAGGAACCACCAACGACAAAAAGGACGGTTGGTTCTGCGGCCTGACGCCCTACTACACGACAGCGATCTGGATCGGATATGACTCGCCGCAATCGGTATCGGACCTGTTGGGTAACACCTATCCGCTCCGAACCTGGGAGCAGTTTATGAATGCCATCCATGTCGGCTTGCAACCGAAGGACTTCGACATCTCAGAACGGGTGCTCAAGGGACGTGGAGAGGAGAGTAGATCATCCTATTCTTCATCATCGGAAAGAAAACCGATTGAAAACATCGATAAAGATCCGGCAGACGATGAGAATGTAGACGGGGATCCGGAAGATCCCGGTAACAACGAGGAACCACCGGAAGAGCCGGAAGAGCCGGAAGAGCCGGAAGAACCGGTAGAACCGGAAGAACCCGTGGAACCCGTCGATCCCGTGCCACCGCCGGATGATGGCGGAGGCGGTGGCGGTGGTGAAGAACAACCCACCGAGTGACAGCCTTCAGCCAGAACCGCAGGCAGAAACACATTTG
>JAFYBS010000018.1 GCA_017540125.1 Eubacterium sp. | reverse complement strand
TCAAACGGGAGAGGATATGGATAGGGCTTGTCTGGCAACGTTTTTAGCAGAGTGTATGTTTGTCCCTACCGTGCTTCTACAAGACTATATAGAATTTGAAGAATTAAGTGAGTATCAAGTAAAAGCCACGATAACCGCTTATGATCAGACAGTCAGCGGAATCTTTACATTTAATGAGAGTTATGAAATGGTTTCATTTAGTACCAATGATCGTGCTGTTATTGGGACAGACGGAGTAGCAGAATATGTTCCATGGTCAGCGGTCTGCGGAAACTATAGGATTGGAACGGATGGCATCAATCATCCGACCGCGTTTCAAGCTGTATGGAATTATCCGGATGGGGATTTCATATATTTTGACGGAATCATAAGTAACATTGCATACGAATAATCGAGAAGAGATGAAGGTTTTCAAGGATAGGAAGATAATTAATGATGATTGAGCAAATAAAGGAAGCAAGTACTAAGAAGCATATTGCAAGAAAGATTCTCGAATCGTTAAGAGACTGGTTCGAGGTCGATGAGAGCAGGGAAAAATACATATCGGAATGCGCTGATCAGGTTTTTCTGGCTGCTAAAGAAGATGGAGATTACGTGGGCTTTATTTGTTTAAAGGAAACCGGAAAAGAAACGGTAGAGCTGGCAGTAATGGGAGTTCTGAAAAAGTATCATCGTAATGGTCTTGGAAGAATGCTTTTCGAAGCAGCAAGGGACATAGCCATAGAAGAAGGCTATTCTTTCTTGCAGGTAAAGACCGTACAGATGGGAGTGTATGAGGACTACGATATGACCAACCGATTTTATTTGTCCTGTGGGTTTAAGGAATTTGAGGTTATAAGAGAACTTTGGGGAGAAGAGAATCCCTGTCAGATATATGTGATGTTTCTGGAAAACCAACTTAAGGGGGAAGATGGGATATGAAAACAGCAATTGTATACTACAGTATGTCTGAAAACACAACATGGATTGCCGAGAGGGTTGCAGAGGTGATCGGTAAAAAAGATCCCTCCGAGTCTGTGGATCTTATCCGGATTGAGCCGGTAAAAGCATATCCTTCAACCGGAGCGAAAAAGTTTATATGGGGCGGGAAAGCCGCTACCATGAAGAACAAACCAAAGCTCGTTCCCTATGAGTTTGATGCCGATAGGTACGATCGAATTATCATAGGGACGCCTGTTTGGGCAGGAACATTTACTCCGCCGATCCGAAGTTTTATCGAGGAGAATAGAAACGAGCTTGAAGGAAAAAAGATAGCGGCATTCGCAAGCTCATCGGGTGGACAGGATCAAAGTGATAAAGCCCTTTCGAAGCTGAAAAAGTTTCTCGGATTGGAATCACTGATCGCAGAGTTTGGTTTGACTGATCCGAAAGATAAACCGAAAGAAAACAATGAAGCGCTGATTAGGGATTTTTGTGAAAGAATCTAATACACTGTTTATGGTTTATTCCCGTATACCCGGCAGAATTCATCGATAAAAGTGTCCATCATTCCGGCGGCTTCGCCTATTTCGGCGTGTTTCGAATCACACTCATATTCTATGACCGCATGGACGCCCATCGCAAACGAAAAAGCTGCTGCATCCGGATCCGGAAAATGAGCCACACCTTTGGCAGAAATCGCATAGAAAAGATTCTTGGTTGCCGTGATCATCTTTTCGGTTTCCTCAACCATGATGGCGGCAGCGGCCGGATCCACCGAGCGTTCTGACATGATCATCCGGTAGAACCTGTCCATGTCCGGATCACTGTTGATTTGCTTATAGGACGCAACTGCCGTCGTCAGGATCTCCTTAAGCGTGTGTCCGCTAACCATCTTTCCATAGTCAACCTCTGCACTGCCGCTTTGCCGCATGGCTTTATCACGAAAGTGCGTATACATGCTCTCGATGATATCATCCTTGGATTTAAAATGAGAGTAAAGAGATGCTTTTTTCAGATGGACCCTGTCGGCAATCTGTGACATGGTAACACGACCGAGCCCTTTTTCACAAGCCAACTCCAAAGTGGCTTCGAGGATTTCATCTCCGGTCATTCTTTGCCTCCTTCTTTTTCCCAAATCCAGCAAACAGATACAGACCGAGAATGGCGGTAAATCCGACTGCCGCAAATACACTGAACCGTTCCACAATCCCAAAGTATGCCTTGGGGGCCGCGCCGGTACCGATGGAACCGACCATCATCATTCCAAGCGCAATAGCAGCGAAAACGCCGATGCTTCGAAGCTGGCGTTTTTTTATACCGGCGATGATAAGGAAAAACAGAGAAAGGATAGAAAGCAAAACGACTGCGACAGTTACAACGATATGCATCACCTCCTGAAAAGACTCAATCTCTTTTCCGCTGTCGGAAAGCGGGAACATCTTATATCCCACCGTGGAAACTAAATGCATGACGGCAAAAAGATAGATTCCCAGACGAAAGAGCTTGCCTCCGATTTTGTTTTCCGAAACATAAATAGCAACACAAGTCAGACATATCGTACCACCGGTTCCATAAAACGCGGATAATTGCGCCCACAGTTGTCGGGACGGTGCTGTCTCCGCGGACAGGTCGCTGACGGCCTGGCTCATCCAGTCGTACCCCGGAAAGGCCAGTGGGGAAAAGATTACCGCCAGAGCATAGGAAATAAAGGACAGAACACCTGCCAGCCCCAGCCATTGGATCAATTTTCTTTTGTTCATAGTGGTCACCTTCCTTTCGGTCGCTATTATACTACCGTTCGGTCGCATTGTCAAGTGAATACGGTGGCTGTAAAAAAATGAAGGCAGATGAAGTTGTCATCTGCCGTCTCTTTTTTGTGTCTCGACATCTCTCATGATTTTTGGCTTCTCACAGAAGCTCGGCGATTTCCTGTATCATCTTCTCGCTTTTCTCCCAGCCCAGACAGGCATCGGTGATCGACTTGCCGTATACACCTTCGCCGATTTTCTGATTGCCGTCTTCGATGTAGCTTTCTACCATAAAACCCTTCACCATCGATTTGATATCCGGGTTATGCCGGCAGGCATGGAGAACATCTTTTACGATACGCGGTTGCTCATATGGATTTTTCCCTGAGTTCGCGTGGTTCGTATCGATGATCACGGAGGCATTTTTCAAGCCGATATCCTCGTATGCCTCATACAACCGGATCAGATCCTCATAGTGGTAGTTTGGCATAGTCTGACCGAGCTTGTTTGTGTAGCCCCGCAGGATGGCGTGGACGTGTTTGTTGCCGTCCGAGTGCACCTCCCAACCACGATAAATAAAGGTATGTCCGTGACCTGCAGCGAAGATGGCATTCATCATGATGGAATAATCGCCGGATGTCGGATTCTTCATGCCGACGGGCACACTTATCCCGCTTGCCACCAGACGGTGCTGCTGATCCTCGACGCTCCTGGCTCCGACGGCCACATAGCCGAGGAGGTCCTCCAGATACTGATAGTTTTCGGGGTAGAGCATTTCGTCGGCGCACGAAAACTCGGTTTCGCTGACGGCACGCATATGCAGATGGCGCGTCGCAATGAGCCCTTTGAACATGTCCGGTTTTTCATTCGGATCCGGCTGGTGCAGCATCCCCTTGTATCCGGCGCCGGTCGTTCGCGGCTTATTGGTGTAGATCCGCGGAACTATGACGATTTTGTCCTCCACCTTCTCCTGGATCTTCCTCAGACGAAGTGTATAGTCGATCACGCTGTCTTCGTTGTCCGCACTGCACGGCCCGATGATCAGTAAAAGTCTGTCATCCGTTCCCTCGAAAACATTTTTAATCATTATGTTTCTCTTTTCGACGACCGTGCTCATCTGGCTGGTCAGGGGATACATCTCCTTTACTTCAGCCGGAATCGCGAGCCGTCTGTCAAATAACATGCTCATTTTTTCCTCTCCGGTGCGTGTGTTTTTTCAAAGCCAAGCTCCTCAAAAACCGAGACAGCATCCGCTGCGTTTGGAGTAATGATAATGGGGTCAAAAGTAGTAATCTTCATGTGGTGTTCTCCTTTTTACATGTGAACTTTTATATAGATAGTAATTGCTTGTCATTGTATCACAGATTCTTTCGGTTTGCAAGGTTTTTGTTAAATTGAGGAAAGAAGATTTAAAATCATTATTACGCTGAAAAAAACTTGCAGAATCGACAAAAACCTCGTATAATGAACTCATAGGGTTGTAAAACTGCGGTGTGAAGGAAGCCGAATTTATACGACAATAGCAAAGAGGAGTAGTACCATGGCCAACTCAAAGGAAAAGACCTTTCGCAAGCTGAAAAGACAATACACATGGGTATCGATCGTTGTTTTCGTGATAAGCTTTTTACTTCTGATCGCAGTGGTCAATGCCGCCGTCATATTTTTCACACTGTATACGATTGATTCGAAGATTGATGACGAATACAAAATCGTAGAACATATGGCAAATATCTACGAGGAGAGTCTCGACGTCGCCAAGGAAGACTATCGCGAAATTCTGCAAAAAGCCGGAACTCGCTACCTGGTGAAAGACGGCAGCGGCAATATCATTGCAACGCAGGGGAGGAATACCTGTAGTGATGTAGGCGGACACACAGGCTTTCTTTTCGGCAAAAGGCCGTATGTTGTCTATGAAGATACCGAAGATAACCATCTTGTGTACGGAAGCAACGGTTGGGTCAGCCTGAATCTGAACCTGCTCGGCTGGACAGAGAACGAGATCACCGTAGACGCCGAGGAGCATCCCAATCCTTCTACCGATGAAGACAAGGTCCTGGCTTCCGGCTATGTTGAGATGCCCATATGGATCGGGACAGAGCTTTCAAACGGGGATACATTCATCGCTATGGGACATATCCGGATTCGTCTTTCCGTTATTGTTATCCTGGCCATCATTATGATCTGCCTCAATGCCTTCCTGCTTGTTTATATGATCGTACGGATCATCCGAATTGTAAAGGGACTTCGTCGCAGAAAGCAGTTGACAGAACTGTTCCTTGTGGATGAGGTGACGAAGGGCAACAACTGGATGGCCTTTTTGCTGAAGGGCGAACAGATTCTGAAGAAAAGGAAGAACGCGGACAAACGTTATGCGGTTTTGCACATCGTAATCGTGAAATACCGGAATTACTGTATGTGTCACTCGTTGGAGGAGGGACAGCGCCTTCTGTACGCTATCTCTCAAACCATCGATCAAAACATGACGCCGAAGGAAGAACTGAGCGCCCATGTGAGCTCGTCCTCTTTTGCGCTTTTGATGGAGGCGGATAGTGATGACAGTGTCAGACAGCGCTTTGATCAGCTTTTGCAAGGCTTGTCGAGGACGGATACACACGATGAACAGCCGCTGATGGCGGGGCATACGGAAAAAGGTCATACCTTCCGTTTTCAGGCCGGTGTCCAGATCATCGAGCCGCATATCATCGACGGAAAGCCACAGAAGCGCAGAATCCCGGAACTCGAGAGATATTACAACAACGCCGTCGCAGCCAAGGCAACCCTGGAGGAGACGGACGACAGCGGCATCGCCTTCTTTGACAACCGGTTACTGGAGGACGAACGATGGGTGGATTTGGTAGAGGAATGTCAGCAGAAAGCACTTGACAACGAAGAATACGTCGTATACTACCAGCCCAAATACTCCCCGGACGAGGGGAAACTTGTCGGTGCCGAAGCCCTGATTCGGTGGCAGTCGCCGGATTTCGGATTCGTTCCGCCCGGGAAGTTCATCCCGATTTTCGAGAAAAACGGATTTATCACGGCGATCGATCACTATATGATATGCCATGTGGCGGCAGATCAGAAAAAATGGCTCGATGCCGGCATGAAATGTGTACCGGTTTCCGTCAACGTTTCAAGAGCGCATTTCGCAGAGATTGATCTGGCGGATCAGATCCGGAATATGGTGGATGAAGTCGGTACACCGCACGAACTGATCGAGATTGAGTTGACAGAGAGCGCATTCTTCGATGACAAGGAGGCGTTGATCTGGACCATAGAGCATTTGAAAAAATACGGCTTTTCCGTATCCATGGATGATTTCGGATCGGGGTACTCCTCACTGAATTCTCTCAAGGATATGAATCTGGATGTACTGAAGCTCGATGCGGAGTTCTTCCGCGGCGAGGCGGATACCGAACGGAAGGAAGCCGTGGTCTCCGAGGCTATCCGGCTTGCCAAACGGTTGAATATGCGTATCGTGGCAGAGGGTGTCGAGGAAAAAGAACAGGTGGAATTCCTGGACAGTCAGGGTTGCGATATGATCCAGGGGTATTACTTCGCGAAGCCCATGCCCAAGGATGAGTTCGTGGAACGGATGATCGAAGTGTATCATATGCCGGAGGAATCATAATACCAAACGAAAGAGGCCGGAGAACGATATCTCCGGCCTCGTCTATTATATCGGAAGTTGTCATGATGTTCCGGGCCTGTTTCACAAGTTTTGTTGCGATTGACATACCGTGTCAAATAGTGTAAAATATCTCCTATGTTTTTTACAAATCTGATGCAAGATCCTTGCGTGTGAGGAGATCTTTGCAAATATCATCAATTATTCCGGAGTTGACGAGGGCGGTATGGGTATCATGCTGGCGAAGATGTACACAAGTGAGATGATATATGAGAGAGTGAAGGAGAGAAAAAATGGGAAAAAAGTATGTGTTCAAAATAACTGCAGCTATAGTATTGTCAATGATCCTCAGTGTCAACCTGCTGCCATCAGACGCCGGTGCTAAAGCTTTAAATAGCCTGAGCGGTCAGGAGATCACTGTAAAACCAAAGGCTGTTGCTGATGGTGAGAGGGGCTATTATTATGACATACTCACTGAGGATGAGAAGCTCGTTTATCAGGCATATGAAGAGCTGTTCCAAAACTTCAATCCGATAAACAATACAGATGAGTTCTACTCTGTTCTTGACAAAGTACCCGATGTCAGGAACGCTTCTGCAGATACCATAAGCAAAGCTTACTCTGATATGGTAAAAGCCGGACGGGCATCAGAAAAAAGACTTAAAAACAAATACAATGATGAAGAATCAATGAACGAATTGCGTTATAACGGTTTCTTTGCATATTCTTGTGAGCATATCAGGGATGTGAAAGTTGCGATGGTCAGCGATTGTTTTGAGTTGGTTGACAATTTGTTTATTTTGAGCCTGACAAATCAGAACAATGTGAGTACGGATATGCTCTCTCAGATGGCTGCGGATCAAAAAAATAAAGAAGACGAGGCGGTTGCAGCTATCAAAAGCGATGAAAGATACGATCCGGATGACAAGGCCGAAGTAGCCTATCTGGTTCATGAATATGTCTGTTCTCATGTATTATATGAAGATGATGTTAAGGATATGTCAATAGAGTATTCCAAAGTACATTCCGCATACGGACCCCTGGTGGAAGGAAAGGGGTTGTGCGAGGGGATCACCTTGATGACATGCCTTTTGATGAATGACCTCGGTGTGACCTGCTACTATCTGGGCAGCTTTAAACATGCATGGAATATGGTAGAGCTTGACGGCGACTTCTATGAGATGGACAATACATGGGATCTCGACGATGGCAGGGGTGTGAAGTTCAATTATTTCAACGTGACCACCAAAGAAATGCTGAAAAGAGACGAGTCGGGAGATCATGACAGAAGCTATGTATCGGAAAGATTCCCGGAAGCGAAGGGAACGAAGTACAACTATGCATATATGTGGGATAAAAACGGCAGAAAAACCACACCACCCGCACCGCTTGACAGGGTATTTCCCGCGACGGAGCGATTGGTTTTGGATGGTCTTGTATATGAACTTGATGAGTACGGATACGCTATCTGCAAAGACTACAGGAAAAAGACAGCCGAGGTTGTTATTCCGGATTATGTGGTATATGGAAGCTATGCCTATGTCAGTGCATACATATATGAGGGAGCTTTTGCCATGAACAAAAAGCTTACCTCACTCACACTCCCCGGCAACGTATTAGAGATAGGAGACAAGGCATTTTTCGGTTGTGAAAAGCTTAAAAGTATCACGATAGAAAATGCTTCTCGTTTAAAAAGTGTCGGCGAAGATGCCTTCAAAGGGATCCCGAAAAAAGCGAAGTTTATCATAAAAGGATCCGTAAAAACGTTCAAACAGGCAAAAAAGAAGATCAAAGCTGCCGGAGCAAAGAAAGCAAAGTTCATTCGCAAATGAGAGGGGGCACCCGGGTCAGAAAAAAGTGCGGAAACTCAAGCTTCGAATGTGTTGACATTTTTGTATCGAATGACTTATAATAGATGGGATAATCGGAGGATGGTCCCCTGTGTTTTGAGAAGGAGTATGGGATGCTGCAGAAGACGTTTGAGATACGAACCAAAGAGGACGCGCTCCGTGTCGTGGAGAAGCTTCAAGGCATTGTTACAGGACCCTCCTGTAAGATGCTCATGAAGACACTTGTATTTCAGTATACCTATGACCAGGCAAAAGACATCATAAGTCCTCTCCCGGATGCTTTTCCTGATATGACAGTATCCGGGCTGTCAGTTTTTATGCTGCAGGCCCCGGATGACGATAACGGCGTTCCTGTCAGTAATGATGAGCCGTTGATCAGAGTCAGCTTTTTCATTTTTGAGAACACGGATATCATTCAGGTTACCTACGATTTGAATGAGAGATCCCGGGAGGATATCCTAAAGAGTATAAGAGAGAGAATAGATTCGACACACGACGTGAAGGGTGTCTGTGTTTCTATGTCCGGGTTTATGGCGTATATCTCACCGTTTCTTGAAAAACTCACCGACGGGTTTGAGGAAATTCCCTTTTTCGGTACGATGGCGTCCGGTTATTTCAGTACGAAAATAAATCAAAATGTGAATCCCTTCTTTTTTGACAGAGAAGGAAAGCATGAATACGGGTTTACGTTTTTGTTATTCGTCGGAGCGGACCTGAATATCGACGTGCAGTACATCTTCGGATGGAAACCGATCGGGAAATTCATGCCTATCGTGGTTTCCGATGAAAAGCTTGCGGCAGGAGACACTATGGTGTCATTGATTGATGGCCAGAAGCCGGAGGATATATATAAAAAATATCTGGGTGCAGGTTTCGATGAATATGTGATGCACAACAGCTGTGAGTTTCCGATTTCGGTAGAAAGAGATAGGCTTCTGATCGGTCGAACACCGTTTTCCTATAACGAAAAAGGGGAGATTATATACATCGGTTCGGTTCGTCCGGATGAGAAGATCAGGTTCACCTATACGGTGAAGGATGAACTTTTGTCAAATACGGATATGAGAAGCCGTAGCTTTGCTGATTTTGAAGCGCAGGCGATCGAGCTTTTCGTGTGCGGAAACCGGGGAGTGTTCCTGAAAGAAGACGCAAAGCTTGAAACCAAGTGCTTTCGTAGGATTGTGCCGGATACACTGCAATGCAGCGCGGCAGGCGAGATTTATTATCACAAGGGAAAAGGCGAGTTTCTGAACAGCGCGCTCATAGCGGTGGGATATCGTGAGGGTGAAAAACAGAATAAAGAAAAGCCGGAGTTTCAGCCGATTTATTCACTGAGTGAGGAGTCGAGAATCATTCCGCTCCAGGACCGGTTGTCAAGATTTATGAAATCGATGAACGGTGACCTGGTTTCCTTCGCAAATAAAGCAGAACAGGCGAATCACACGAAGTCTGCCTTTCTGGCAACGATGTCCCATGAGATCCGTACGCCGATCAACGCAATCCTCGGTATGGATGAGATGATCCTCCGGGAGACGGATGACAAGGAAATCCATGCCTATGCGGCGGACATCATGTCGGCCGGGAAGACTCTGTTGTCACTGATCAATGATATCCTGGATATCTCAAAGATTGAGGAAGGAAAGATGGAGATCATACCGGTTGAGTATGACCTTTCCTCGCTGATCAACGATATCATCAATATGATCCGTGACAGGGCGGATGCCAAGGGGTTGATCCTGGATTATGAGGTTAACGAGCATATCCCGCACATACTTTTCGGAGACGAAAACAGAATAAGACAGTGCGTGACCAATATCCTGACTAATGCGGTGAAGTATACAGAAAAAGGCTCCGTGGAGCTGATCGTGGATTATACGGATTTGGAGGATAGTATCAAGCTTTCCTTCACTGTTATCGATACCGGTATCGGGATGAAACAGGAGAGTATCGAGAAGCTTTTTTCACCGTATCAGCGTATCGAGGAAGAGAGAAACCGTTCCATCGAGGGGACCGGTCTCGGTATGAGTATCACCAAGCACCTTCTGGACCTTATGGGTGGTGAGCTGAAGGTAAACAGCGTTTACGGAAAGGGATCGAGATTCTCTTTTTCCGTTGAACAAAAAGTGGTTGACCGGGAAGAGATCGGAAACATAACACAGAGACTGGAGAGGTTGAAGGATACTGTCTATGATTACCGTGAGTTGTTCCATGCTCCGGAAGCGGAAATACTTGTGGTTGACGATAATCCCGTGAATATGACGGTTATCAAAAACTTACTGAAGAAAACCGGAATTCAGATCGATACGGCAGCTTCGGGAAGAGAGGCGTTCATCAAGGCGAGCAAAAAGAAATATGATATTTGCTTTATCGACCATATGATGCCGGAGATGGACGGGATCGAAACACTCGAGCGGATCCGCAGGGTGGGCGAGAATCAGGAAACACCTGCGGTTGCGCTTACGGCAAACGCGGTAGCCGGCGCGAAAGAGATGTATCTGGAAAAGGGATTTACGGATTATCTTTCCAAGCCTATGGATGGAACAAAGCTTGAGAAAATGATCATAAAGCTGCTTCCGGATGAGAAGGTTCTCGCTCCGGACGAAACGGTCAGTGCCGGCCCGGTTGATGAGGGGAAAGCAGAGGAGAAAGTCCGCACAAAGTACGATCGTGTTCCCCGATGGCTCTACTCGGTTCCCGGCCTTTTCCCCGACGACGGAATTATGTACAATGCTTCCGAAGAGGGGTTCATGGAGATACTCGAATCGTTCTATGACACGGTAGATGATACCATCGCCGCGATCGAGGATACGAGAAGCAGGGGAGATATCAAAGAGTACACAGTCAGAGTTCATGGATTGAAGAGCTCGGCCAGGCTTATCGGTGCCAATCCTTTATCCGATCAGGCGCTGGATCTTGAGATGGCAGGGAACGAAGAGGATGTGGAATTCATCAATTCCCACACCGGTAAACTGATAGCGGATCTGAAGCAACTGGCAGACAATATTTCGAAATTGTATTGATAAAATGGAATCGTAAGGGAGGAAAACATGAGTGAACAGGCAATGCTGGAGATCAGAGACTATTCCAAAACCTACGGGGGCGGAAAGAAGGCTGCGGATCATGTGACTCTCACCGTCATGAGTGGGGATATCTATGGGTTTATCGGGCATAACGGGGCCGGGAAATCCACGACGATCCGGGCGGTAGTGGGAGTGTTGGATTTTGACGAAGGGGATATTTTTATCGACGGGCATTCGGTAAAGGATGAGCCGATGGCGTGCAAGAGGGTCACGGCTTACATCCCGGACAACCCGGATCTTTATGAGAATCTGACCGGAATTCAGTATCTGAACTTCGTGGCGGATGTGTTTGACATCAGCGCGGCGGAGCGGGAGGAAAGGATAAAGACATACGCGAACCGGTTTGAACTGACCGATGCGCTGGGTGACCAGATCGGGTCCTACTCCCACGGTATGACGCAGAAGGTGGCGCTGATCTCGGCGTTG
>JAFYBS010000186.1 GCA_017540125.1 Eubacterium sp. | reverse complement strand
GGACCCGTCGATCCCGTGCCACCGCCGGATGATGGCGGGGGCGGTGGCGGGGGTGAAGAACATCCCACCGAGTGACAGCCTGCAGCCAGAACCGCAGGCAGAAACACATTTGAATGCAAGCATTCACTGTGTTTCCGTCTGCGGTTCTGCCGTGAATAGTAAAGCTTTTATCATTGGTTGTACTTTTTCAGTACACGCTCGATTCGTTCCGTCGGATCCAGATACTCGGAAATCGAGTAATCGTGATTCAACGTATCGATCAGAAGAGCGATGTATTTACTCATATCCACATCGATATAATACTCTCGTTTCAGCACTTCCTGGGACTGGTATACCAGATTCGTCGTCATGACGCGGTAGATCAGTCCTTTTTCATAGGCCTCATCGAAAACCCCCATGCCGTTGGTGAAAAGCCCGAAGGTGGAAGCCACGAAGACACGGTTTGCCTTCCGGCGCTTCAGCTTCGTCGCCACATCGATCATACTCTCTCCCGAAGAAATCATATCATCGATGACGATCACATCTTTGCCCTCCACCGAAGCACCCAGGAACTCATGAGCAACGATGGGATTGCGGCCGTCTTCGATCCGTGTGTAATCCCGTCTCTTATAGAAAGTACCCACATCGACGCCGATGACATTTCCGAAATAAATCGCGCGTCCCATGGCACCCTCATCCGGGGAAACGATCATCATGTTTTCCGAATTCATCTTGATATCCGGAATATTTTGCAGGAGCGCTTTGATGAACTGGTAGGTCGGCTGAACCGTCTCAAAACTGCTCAGCGGGATCGCGTTCTGTACCCGCGGATCGTGGGCGTCAAACGTGATGATGTTCTCCACGCCCATACTCACCAGCTCCTGGAGAGCCAGCGCGCAGTCCAACGATTCCCGTGTGGAGCGCCGATGCTGACGGCTCTCATATAAAAATGGCATGATCACCGTAATCCTTCGTGCTTTGCCGCCGATGGCGGAGATCATTCTTTTCAGATCCTGATAATGATCGTCCGGTGACATGTGATTGATCTGACCGCACACCTTGTAGGAAAGGCTGTGGTTACATACATCCACCAGCAGAAAAACATCCTTTCCCCGGACCGACTCGTTGATGATTCCTTTGGCCTCGCCGGAACCGAACCGGGGGCACTTGGCATCGATGATATAGGAGTTCTTTTTATAGTTTGTGAAATGGAACTCCTGGGTCGGGTCCATGGCTGCTTTCTTCCGCCAGTCCGAGATGTAACGGTCGACTTTGGCGCCGATGTCCCGGCTGCTCTCCAGCGGAAGGATCGCGAGATCCCCGAAAGGAATGATTTTGGTTAACTCTTTTAGTGTTGGCATGTTCTCCTCCTTACTTGTATGCAATACCTCATTTATCTGATCTTCAATCGGATGTCATCTCCGACGAGACGAAGATTTTGATAGTTACTCATAATTCTCGAAAAAATACGCTCCGAATAAATCTCGTTCAGCTCCCGTATGGACAGATTGGTGGAGATGATGGTGGAGCGTCCCCTGGTCAGACGTGTTTCAATCACATGATACAGCTGGGCCGTGGTGAATCCGTTGGCCAGCTCGGTCCCGAGATCGTCGATGATCAGCAGGTCGGTGTCCAGAACATAGGAAATCATGGAATCCTTCTCCCGGTAACTCATCTCCCGGTCGAACTGCCTCGCCTCCAGCATTTCAAACAGCCGGATGGCATCCAGATACAGGACGGAATGTCCCTTCTCCAGAAGATCCCTCGCGATACAGTGGGATAAAAAGGACTTGCCCACACCGGTATCTCCGTACAGTAGGAGGTTCCGATGTTCTTTGTCAAAGGTCTCCACGAAATCGTGCGCCACCTTCAGGGTCTCTCTCATGATATCCCGGGAAGTGGAACCGGTTACCGGATCCACAAAATCATCCGGATAGAGCATCAGGTTGAAATGCTCGAAGTTTTCCTCTTTCAGTTTATCTTCGATGTTGGACTGCTGATAAAAAAGCCGGATGGCATGGTTCTTCAGACAGTGACATTTTTCCTGTCCGATATAACCCGTATCCTTGCAGTCAGGGCACTCATAGACGGGTTCCAGATAATCCTCATTCCACCCGTGAGCCGCCAGGAGCTTCTGTCGCTCCGCTTTGATCTCATCCATTTCCCGGTGATAGTCCGCCGATGCCTGTTCGCTCAGATCACCGTTCCTGACGTACCGGACGGAGAGACGTCTCGCTTTGGAATCCAGTTCGGCCAGCTCCGGGATCGCGCGGTAAACCTCCTCCTGTCTGGCCTCGATTTCCTGCTGTTCCCTCGCCTGCAGCTCCGTATAATGATACATCAGCCGGTCGTACTGATCGTTGGTAAGGTTCATGGTGCTCCCTTTCTCTGCAAAAACTGCCGCTCCATCACTTCGTAATCCTCATCGCTGTAATCTCTCTGGCGGAAGTTTTGAAAAGCGTTATTCCCCAGTCGTTTGCGGGGATTGTTTGGCGCCTGGTGCGATTTTTTATTCTTGCGATAAGCTTCGTCTGCCGTAGCGATATCAGCAAAGGATTTGACACCGGAGGAATGCCATCCCTCCAGGATCTTTCCGACGTAGTTCAGGTTGGTATCACCGGATTGCAGAACGGTTCTTTTGCAGGCCTCCGTGAGGATGTCCGTAGAAAAATGATACGAATCCCAGCTGTCGATGATCGCTTTCTCCGCCGGGGCAAGATCCCGGTGAATTCCCAATGCTTTCTGGATCGGCCGGTATTTGCCGGTGTAATCGGCAGTCTCCGCCATGGCATCGGCGACGGACTGGATTCCCTTTTTGGACCAGTCGATGGCGATGGTTTCCAGATAACGCGGGGTTGTCTTCTGTCTGGAAGCCCCCATCTCATATAGGTAGACGATCAGGTCGCCCGGAAAATCCAGGTCACAGATCAGATACATGATCAGCTGCATATGGGTCGGCGAGATGGGAGAGCCCAGTGCCTGTTCCACGAGGGACAGGGTCTGTTGCATCTCGACATCTTTGGAAATGGCCTCGATCTGCATCGCCGTGTATTGGGTCCGCTCCGGAACCGGATTGGAATTCAGGACACGCAGGTGAGGAGTGCCGGAACCCGTCGGAGACGGTGTCTCTTCGGACACCACAAAAGAGGAAGGCGGTGCCATCTCCTCTTCGGCCGGAACCGCCGGTTTCATGCCGTATTGACGAAGCAACGTCAATCCGACGATTTGGCCGTTCGCATCCTCTGTCAAGGAGAGCAGTCCTTCCCGTTCCCAGTAACGAAGCATGCGGATCACGTCCCGTTCCGTCAGTTCCAGCCGGTCTGCCAGAAGCTCAACCGAAACTGACCCCACGAGTCCGGGGTTCTGGCTTGCCATCAGCAGATACAGATAGATTTTGACGTGTTCGCCGCCTGCTTTCAATATATAATTAAGAATAATGTCATTCGGAATCAGTGTATTTCCCGTTGTGCCGTCAGTAGTAATCGTAAAACTCATCAGGATCGCCCCTCATATCGTAAATTGCTACCATCATAACACAAAGAGAAAAGACTTGCAAACCCCCCCGAATGTGGTCTTTTTATGTAGAATTCCCCGGTGGATAATGTGCACAGTGTGGATAAGTGGATTTCGGAGAGACTATTTTAGTAGAAAAAAATCTGAAAACAACCGAAAATAGGAAGTTTTACGACTGTATAATGAAAAATTAAGTTATGAACAAAAATTATTGTTAAAAATTTATCCACCGCCAATGTGTTCGACAGAATGTGTATAAGGCGGTGGATAAGGTGCATAAGTCAGTCTTTCAGAAGAGCCTCTCCGATATCCACGATATTTCCTGCCCCCATGGTTATCAACAAGTCCCCGTCGACTAAATTTTTTAAAATAAATTTTTGGATGGACTCAAAATCACCCAGGTAGGTGGCATCCTTTCCCTTCTTTTGGATAAGGTCGGCGATGTCCCGGGATGAGATATCTCCGGGGTCCGGTTCTCTGGCGGCATAGATGTCGGCCAGCAGAACATGATCCGCCGTGGACAGAACCTCGGCGAAGTCAGACAGGAGAGCCCTTGTTCTCGTGTAGGTATGCGGCTGGAAGGCTACCCAGATCTCCCGGTGGGGATATTTTTCTGCGGCGGAAAGGGTGGCGCGGATCTCGGTGGGATGATGGGCGTAGTCATCGATGATGGTGAAGCCCTGATCCGGTGCCGCCTCCGTCCGGCAAACCCCTTTGTACTCGAACCTGCGCTCGGTACCTTTGAAGTCAGCGAGGGCCCGGGTTACGGCCGCCTCCTCGATTCCGAGTACATCGGCCATGGCCAGGCAGGCCAGGGTATTTCCCACGTTGTGAAGCCCGGGGATTTGCAGGGAACAGTCGATCCGGCGGTTTTCTCCCTTCACCACGGCGGTGAACCGGGGATGGCCGAGCTCGTCATAGGTGATATTCTCAGCCGTATAATCTGCCTCTCCGGAAATCCGGTAAGTGATGATCCGGCAGGGGAGGCCTTTGGTCAGTTCCTCATAATTCTCGATATCCGCGTTGAGGATCAGAGCGCCCTCCGCCGGGAGAAGCTCGGCAAATCGACGGAAGGAATCGCGGATTTCATGGATGTCTTTGAAAAAATCCAGGTGATCTTCTTCTATATTAAGGATGATCCCGACGGTGGGAGCAAACTTCAGAAAGCTGTTGGTGTACTCGCAGGCTTCGGTGATGAAGTTGGCAGACTCACCGATCCGGATGTTCCCCCCGATGGCGGGCAGGATCCCTCCGACGGAAATCGTCGGATCCATGCCGGCGGAAATCATCATGTGTGAGGCGATGGAGGTGGTGGTGGTTTTTCCGTGGGTACCGGCGACGGCAACGGCGGTGGAGTAATTTTTCATCACCTGTCCCACCAGCTCGGCGCGTTCCATCATCGGCAGTCCTCTCCGTACACACTCGGCATACTCCGGATTGTCCGGGTGGATCGCAGCGGTATAGATAACGACATCGATATCGTCGGTGATGTTGGCTGCCACCTGCTCGTAGGCAACCTTGATCCCCAGAGACTCCAGATGTTCGGTGATCGGGCTCTTCGTCCGGTCCGATCCGCTGACGGTGAAACCGCGCGACCGGAGCAGCTCGGCAAAGCCGCTCATGCTGATTCCGCCGATACCGATGAAGTGCGCGTGCGTTTTTTCGCCGTTACTGAAATTGATTGTATACATTTTTCCATCCTCCGTTCCCAAGATAAAGTGCCGCAGAACCGTAAAACACTCTATATGTATTATTTGTATTGTAACAATTTTTCGAGAAAAAAACAAGCCCCCGTTTTGTTTGTGCAATTTTTACAAAAATGAAAAAAAAACTAAAAAAATTTTATAAAAAATGTTCACATTTTCAAAAAGATATGTTATAATATCAATACATTCTACAACAAAAGAGGTGCGCAGATGATTAAAAAAGAAATGATAGCCATGCTTTTGGCAGGCGGACAGGGCTCCAGGCTCGGAGTTCTGACTGCGAATGTGGCGAAACCTGCTGTCGCTTTCGGCGGGAAATATCGTATCATCGACTTCCCGTTGAGTAACTGTATCAATTCCGGAGTAGATACGGTGGGCGTATTGACGCAGTACCCGCCATTGAAGCTGAACACTCACATCGGAATCGGTATTCCGTTGGATCTGGACCGGAACGTCGGAGGCGTTTCCATCCTACCCCCTTATGAGAAGAGTCAGAACAGCGAATGGTACACCGGTACGGCGAATGCGATCTTCCAGAATCTGAGTTATATGGAGTATTACAATCCGGAGTATGTTCTGATCCTGGGAGGGGATCATATCTATAAGATGGATTACCAGGTTATGCTGGATTTCCACAAGGCGAACAACGCAGACGTCACGATGGCTACGATTCCGGTACCGATTGAGGAGGCATCGCGCTTCGGGGTATGTATCACCGATGATACGCATCGGATTCTCGAGTTTGAGGAGAAGCCGGAGCACCCGCGCAGCAACCTCATTTCCATGGGTATTTATATCTTCTCATGGCCGGTACTGAGAGAGGCATTGATCCGTTTGAAGGATCAGGCCGGTTGCGATTTCGGAAAGCACATTCTCCCGTACTGCAAGGATCGTGGGGACAGGATTTTCTCCTACGAGTTCAACGGCTACTGGAAGGATGTGGGCACACTGGGCTCGTATTGGGAGTCCAACATGGAACTTATTGACCTGATTCCGGTATTCAATTTGTATGAAGAATTCTGGAAGATCTACACCAGGAATGAATGGCTGAGACCGCAGTTCATTTCGGGTGATGCCGTGATTGATCGCGCTATCATCGGTGACGGCTGCGAGATATACGGTGAGGTACACAATTCCGTGATAGGTTCTGATGTAGTGATAGAAGAGGGCGCCATCGTGCGGGATTCCATCATTATGAATTCCGTGGTGATCGGCAAGGGAACGGTACTTGACCGTGCTATCGTATCAGAGAACACCTCGATCGGAGCAAAATGCGTCTTGGGCGCAGGCGAGGAAGGCGTGGTGAACAAGCTCAAACCGGATGTATACGCTTTCGATCTTGTCACAGTCGGAGAGAATACCACCATTCCGGATGGTATTTCCATCGGCAAGAACACTGCCATATCAGGAAAGACAACTGTGGAGGACTATCCCGGAAATGTTCTGGCCGGGGGCGAGACTATGATAAAGGCAGGTGACACGATATGAGAGCGATAGGAATTATTCTGGCAGGAGGAAACTCCAGCCGCATGAAAGAGCTTACGAGAAACCGAGCCGCTGCGGCGCTTCCGATCGCGGGAGCATATCGCAGTATCGATTTTGCTTTGAGCAGTATGTCGAACTCGCAGATCAACAAGGTGGCCGTGATCACACAGTATAACTCCAAATCCCTTTCGGAACACTTGAATTCGTCCAAGTGGTGGGATTTCGGTCGTAAACAGGGAGGACTTTTCGTCTTCACACCGACGCAGACACAGGGAAATAACTATTGGTACAGAGGTACGGCGGATGCCATCGCACAGAACTTGGACTTCCTGAAGACCTCGCATGAGCCCTATGTGATCATCGCGAACGGTGACTGTGTGTACAAGATGGATATGAACAAACTCCTGGAGTATCATATCGAGAAAAATGCGGACATCACAATCGTAACTAAGGACTTGGGCGAAGTGGACGATCCCAGCCGCTTCGGTGTTGTTTCCGTTGATTCGTCAGGGCTGATCACTGAGTTTGAGGAGAAGCCTCTGGTGACATTAAAAACATTGGTATCCACGGGTATTTACGTAGTACGTCGCCGTCAGTTGATCGAGATGATCGAGCGGGCGGGAGCGGAAGACGGATTTGATTTGGTGAAGGATATTTTTATACGCTATAAGGGGTTGAAAAAGATATATTCTTACCCGATGGATTCTTATTGGAGCAACATAACTGCAGTGGATTCCTACTTTAAGACGAATATGGATTTCCTGAATACGGACATTCGCAGGTACTTCTTCAACGAATACCCGGCAGTGATGAGTAAGATCGATGACCTTCCGCCGGCGAAGTTCAACGCCGGATCGAATGTAAGGAACAGTTTGATTGCCAGTGGATGTATTATCAATGGTGAAGTATCCGATTCGCTTCTGTTCAAGGAAGTCTATGTAGGAAACAATTCAGTGATCCGCAATTCCATCATTCTGAATGATGTGTATATTGGGGATAACGCCTATATTGAAAATTGTATCGTTGAGAGCCATGACACCATCAGCGCGAATGCGAATTACACAGGCACTCCGGACAACATCAATATCATACTGGAGAAAAATGACCGCTATGTACTGTAGCGGGTTGGATAGGGGGTGTTAGGACGATGCAGATTACCGATATTCGGGTTCGCATGGTGAATACGGATTCGAAGATGAAGGCAGTCGTGTCGGTCACCTTTGACGATTGTTTTGTGGTTCATGACATCAAGGTTATCGAGGGCGAGAAGGGATTATTTATCGCTATGCCCAGCAGAAAAACATCAGATGGTGAATACCGTGATATCGCCCATCCGATCAACAGGGAGATGAGAAGCAGTTTGGAGAATGCCATTCTCGACGTGTACAACGAAGAACAGGCACGTGCCCCTGAGGACGGAGACACGATTGCGGAGGATTGATACCGGGACGCAGGCAGCGTTTCGGAAAAGATAACATAGTGATCGGGCGCCCGACCGGAGACAAGGACCGGCCGGGCGTCCGGGTTTTTTTAGGAGAAGGATATGTACATGATCGTCGGCCTGGGGAATCCCGGCACGGAATACGCAGCGACCCATCATAACATCGGATTCGATACGATCACTTATCTCTGTGACCGGTACGATATCCGTCTGAAAAATAAGGAAGGATATGCCGTCACCGGGAAGGGCAGGATCGAAGGACAGGCCGTACTCCTGGTACAGCCGCAGACCTATATGAACGAGAGCGGGAGAGCGGTACGCTCACTGAGGGATTACTATAAAATAGAAGACGAAGAGATTCTCATCGTCTGTGATGATATCAATCTCCCTGTGGGTCAGATCCGCGTTCGTCCGAAGGGCAGTGCCGGCGGGCACAATGGTCTCAAAAGTATCATCAAGCATCTCGGGACGGAGGAGTTTACTCGTATTCGAGTTGGCGTGGGGGACAAGCCGGAGCGCGGCGATCTGGTGCGGCATGTTCTCGGGCGGTTCTCGCGTGAGGAGGAGGCGGTGCTCAGAGATGTGTTTGGTTTGGCGGAGAGAGCCGTGATATTGACAATCACGGACTCTGTTGAGGCGGCGCAGAATCAGGTGAATGGGGTTAAGCTTGCGAATGATTGATTACGAACGCCGCTCCTCGATGCACACTTCTTCCGGATGACATACTGAAAGGAAATCAATGGAGACTTTAATAGCACCGCTTCAGGAAATAGGAGAATATCAGGAGCTTCGTGTTGCTCTGGATAGGGGGCAGACACCGGTTCAGGTGAGCGGCCTCAGCGGAGCGACGAGGAGTCAGTTTATCGCGTCGTTTTTTGAGGAGGCTCCCGTGCGCCTGATCATCACCCACGACGAGATCCGCGGGGCGGAGCTGGTGGAGGATCTGCGACTGTACGACCCGGACGTTCTCTACTATCCGCCGAAGGACCTGATCTTTTTCAGCGCCGATGTTCACGGACAGACCATCACCGACGAGCGGCTGGCCGTGATACGACGGCTGCGGCAGACGGTTTCGGAGAAGAAATCGGATCAGGCAGTCGGACCCGGAACGATCACCATCGTCACTACCATCGACGGCGGCATGGATTCCTGCCTGCCGTTTTCGTATTATCAGCAATACGAGATGACACTTCGAAACGGTGATGCCTGTGACCTGACGGAGCTGAGTGAGCGGCTGGTGGAGATGGGATACGACAGTGCCGGCCAGGTGGAACGGGAAGGAGAGTTTTCCATCCGGGGCGGCATCATGGACATATTTCCGGCGACGGAGGAAACCGCGTTCCGTATCGAGCTCTGGGGAGATGAGATCGACAGCATCCGGAGCATCGACGTGGAGAGCCAGCGGTCCATCGAAACGGTGAAGGAGATCACCATCACGCCGGCAACCGAGATCATGCTGACGGAGGAGCAGGCGCTGGCCGGACTGCACCGGATCACGCAGGAGGCGGAGGAACGGATTCGTACTCTTCGCGACGACGGACGGGGCGAGGCGGCCGGGCGGTTGAAATCCCACATCGACAGTTTCCGGGATACCTTCGAGGCCTATCACGGCCTCGTCAACCTGGAAAGTTACATCCGGTATTTCGCGCCGGAGGAGCCGGTGTCATTT
>JAFYBS010000185.1 GCA_017540125.1 Eubacterium sp. | reverse complement strand
TTGCTGCTGGTGGACGACGGATCTCCCGACCGGTGTGGTGAGATCTGTGACAGATACGCTGAAAAAGACGACCGGATCCGGGTTTTTCACATCGAAAACAGCGGCTCGTCGGCTGCCAGGAATTACGGGATCGACCGTGCCGTGGGAGAGTATCTCGGGTTTATCGACAGCGATGATTATATCGATCCGGACATGTATGAACTCCTTTTTGAAAATATGCAGCGGGAGGATGCGGATCTGTCAATGTGCGGCCTGGCCGATGTCTACGGCGGCAAGACGGTGAATCCCGTGGATAAGCCCGTGTACCTTGTGATGGATGCGGAAGAGTCAATCCGTACCGTATTTGAGGCGAAACTGACCAGTGTGACGCCGGTCAATAAACTGTATAAAAAAGAACTGTTTGACGGGATCCGTTATCCGGTGGGCAAGGATTCGGGGGAAGATGCCTCGATCATTGTTGAGCTTCTCATGCGGTGCCGGAAAACCGTCCTGGATACAAGACAGAAATACTACTATATCCATCGGGAAGACAGTATCACAACAAGGACGTTCAACCCGTCGGACCGGTCCGTGATCGATGCGTACCGGAAGAATTGCCGGCTGATCCGGGAGTATTATCCGGGGTTGGAGGATACCGCCGTTATGAGGCTTTGCTGGGCACATTTTTTTGTACTGGATAAACTGCTGATCAGTCCCGACCGGAGAGAATACCGGGAGATAGAAAAGAAGCTGACGGGGTTTCTGCGCAGGCATACGCGCTTCATCCTGCAGGATACACGGTTTAACCGGTCCCGCAAGATCGCCATGGTGCTGCTTCGCATCCACACCGGTCTTTACCGGCGATGTGTTTTGTGGCAGAAAAAAAAGAAGAAGCTGTCGTGACATATTCTTGTGATAGTCGGGTGATATAGTGTCTCAGTATAGAATATGAAGTGGAGTGAGGTTAGAAAAATGGGACGTTGGAATCGATATGTAGAGAGCGGAAGAGCGACGACGTTGTTCCGGTTTTTCCTTGTGTTATGGGATATCATATGCATCAATCTGTGTTCGATCCTGGCGCTGTTGCTCCGGTTTGATTTCCAGTGGGATGTTTTGCAATGGCAGGGACTCAGTGAAACCTATAACAAAACATATCTGAATACGATTTACGATATGGCGGTTCTGAACACGATCGTAACGCTGATTGTGTTTGCCGTATTCAAGTTGTACCAGAGCCTGTGGCGGTATGCCGGGGTAAACGAGTTTCTGAACATTCTGTATGCCAGCGTGGTATCCGGAGTGCTGAATTTCCTGACGATTTTTATGACCGATCACAGGATGCCCCGGTCGTATTTTGTTTTCTATACGATCCTGTTGTTCCTGTTGACGATGGCCGTCCGTTTTTCCTATCGTGTCGTCCGTCTGATGTATCGTACCCGAAGTCATGGGGAGGGCATGCGGAACACGCTGATCGTGGGTGCCGGAGAAGCCGGAAACATGATCATCTCCGAGCTGGTGAACTCCGAGTATTTGGATTCGAATATCTGCGGTATCATCGATGATAACAAAACCAAACAAAAAACCTATATCCAGGGAAAGAAGGTTATCGGTGGACGGGAGATGATCCCGGAAGCCGTGGAAAAATACGATGTGGATGAAATCATCGTGGCGATGCCTTCCGCTCCGAAAAAAGAGATCAGTGCCATCCTGGAAATCTGTCAGGAGACGGGAGCGTCGTTGAAGATCCTTCCGGGAATCTATCAGTTTGTCACCGGCGAAGCAGCCGTGGAAAAGCTGCGTCCGGTACAGATTGAGGACTTGTTGGGACGGGAACCGGTGCAGATCGATATCGATGCCGTCACCGGATATGTGAGAGATAAGGTTGTTCTGGTAACCGGCGGAGGCGGTTCCATCGGTAGCGAGCTGTGTCGTCAGATCGCGGCCAGACATCCGAAAACTCTGATTATTTTTGATATCTATGAGAATAACGCGTACGATATCCAGCAGGAGCTTCGTGCCGAGTATCCTTCGTTGCATCTGGAAGTGCTGATCGGATCGGTGCGGAACACCTCCAGGGTGGACCGGATTTTTGAAGTCTATCACCCGGATATCGTTTATCATGCCGCGGCGCACAAGCATGTTCCCCTGATGGAGGATTCGCCGAACGAAGCCATCAAAAACAACGTTTTCGGAACCTACAAAACGGCGTTGGCGGCGGATCGGTTCGGGACCAAGCGGTTTGTGCTGATCTCGACGGACAAAGCGGTGAATCCCACCAACATCATGGGGGCCTCCAAACGGATCTGCGAGATGATCATTCAGGAGTTGAACAAAAAGTCATCCACCGAGTTTGTCGCCGTACGTTTCGGAAACGTCCTGGGGAGCAACGGTTCGGTAATCCCTCTGTTCAAAAAGCAGATCGAAGCCGGCGGACCGGTGACGGTGACGGATAAACGTGTGATCCGGTATTTCATGACGATCCCGGAGGCAGTATCGTTGGTTCTGGAGGCCGGTGCCATCGCGAAGGGCGGCGAGATTTTCGTGCTGGATATGGGGAAACCGGTGAAAATCGACGACCTTGCGAAGAATCTGATCCGTCTGTCCGGATTCGAACCGGGAGAGGATATCGAGATTGTGTATACAGGACTTCGTCCCGGCGAAAAGCTGTTTGAGGAAATGCTGATGGATGAGGAGGGGCTGACGGATACCTCGAATTCCATGATCCATATCGGAAGACCGCTGGAGTTTGACGGTGAGGTCTTCCTGAAGAAGCTGGAGGATCTGTACAAGGCGGCTTACGATGAGACGACCACGATGAAGGAAATCGTATCCGAGATCGTACCGACCTATACGATCCGGGAAGAGGACAAGGCCAGGGACCGGAAGAGGATTGACGAGAAATACAGACAGGGATTTGAGGAGAAGGAGTAAGTAATAAAAATGAAACAGAAGAGAGAGGATATCCGAAACATAGCAATCATCGCCCATGTCGATCACGGAAAGACGACACTGGTGGATGAGCTGTTGAAACAGAGCGGAGTTTTCCGGGAAAATGAAGAAGTGGCGGAACGAGTGATGGATTCCGATGATATCGAGCGTGAGAGGGGAATCACGATCCTGTCGAAGAATACTTCCATCACCTATAACGGAGTAAAGATCAACATCATCGATACTCCCGGTCATGCCGATTTCGGCGGTGAGGTGGAGCGTGTTCTGAAGATGGTGAACGGAGTCGTTCTGGTGGTGGACGCGTTTGAAGGCGCGATGCCGCAGACGAAATTTGTTTTGAAAAAAGCCCTGGAGCTGTCGCTTCCGGTGGTGGTTTGTGTGAACAAGATTGACCGCGCGGAGGCCAGACCGGTTGAGGTAGTGGATGAGGTGCTGGAGCTTTTTATCGATCTGGAGGCGGATGAGTCCCAGCTTGACTGTCCCATCGTGTTTGCCTCGGCCAAAGAGGGAAGAGCCTATATGGATCCTGAGGATGCCGTGTCTGAGGAAGGGGATATGCGTCCTCTTTTTGATGCGATCCTTTCATATATCCCGGCACCGGAAGGGGATCCGGAGGGAGAAACACAGGTGCTGATCTCTACGATTGACTACAACGAGTACATCGGAAGGATCGGGATCGGCAAAGTGGACAACGGAAAGCTTTCGGTAGGGCAGGAGGCGGTTATCGTCAATCATCACGATCCGGATAAATGCGATTCGGTCAAAATATCAAAGCTTTATGTGTTTGAGGGATTGAACCGCGTGGAGGTTACGGAAGCCGGAATCGGGGAGGTTGTGGCAATCTCGGGAATTGCGGATATCCATATCGGGGATACCTTGTGTGGCCCGGAAAATCCGGTGGCAATCCCGTTTCAGAAAATATCCGAGCCGACCATCGCGATGAACTTTATGGTGAACGATTCGCCGTTGGCCGGAACGGAAGGAGAATACGTTACGTCCCGTCATCTGAGAGACCGGTTGTACCGGATGTTGAATACGGATGTATCCCTTCGCGTGGAGGATACGGAAACCACCGAATGCTTCAAGGTGTCCGGACGGGGTGAGCTTCATCTCTCCGTATTGATCGAGAACATGCGTCGGGAGGGATATGAGTTTGCGGTCAGCAAGCCGGAGGTTCTTTACCGTGAGGAGAACGGAGAGAAGACGGAACCGATGGAAAAGGCAACGGTTGACGTTCCGGAGGATTGTACGGGAACGGTCATCGACAAGCTGAGCCAGCGAAAGGGAGAACTGCAGAATATGTTCCCTCTGGACGGCACGACGACGAGACTGGAGTTTATGATCCCGTCCCGCGGACTGATCGGATACCGCAGTGAGTTTATGACGGATACCAAAGGAAACGGCGTGATCAATACCGAGTTCGTCGGCTACGCTCCCTACAAAGGGGAGATTCCTTATCGGAGCCGCGGGGCTTTGATCGCTTTTGAAGCGGGGGAGACCATCACCTACGGACTGTTCAATGCCCAAGAGAGGGGAACGCTGTTTGTCGGACCCGGAGAAAAAGTGTACGGAGGGATGGTGGTCGGAGAACATGCCAAATTCGATGATATCGAGGTCAATGTCTGCAAAAAGAAGAATCTGACCAACACCCGCTCTTCCGGAGCGGATGAGGCACTTCGCCTGACACCTCCCAGAATCCTGTCACTGGAACAGGCACTGGATTATATCGATACGGATGAGCTGCTGGAGGTAACGCCGCAGAACCTGAGGATCCGTAAAAAAATATTGGACAACACCGAGCGTTACCGGGCAAAGAGAGCGGAGCAGAATCAATGAAAGCGGGACAGTGGATATACCGGCTGGTTCTGCTGGCTGCCGGGTGGGTGTTTTTTGCCTGGAACGAACCGGCGGCTCTGTTCTGGCTTATGGGAGTTACGGCCTACGGTTATGGGTGCGGCCGGATCCTGGGGCGCGAAAGCTCCGTGAATGAAGAAGCCGGCCACAGGAGGAAACCACGAGTTCTGCTGGCGGTGATGATCCTCATTCCCGTCGTGATGCTGACGGTATTCAAATACGGAGGCCTGATCACCGGGGAGTCTTTTCTGATTCCGCTGGGGCTGTCGTATTATACACTGATGGTGATCGGATATTTGATCGATGTGTACCGCGGAGATGTGCGGGCGGAGATCAATCCGGTTATTTTTGCGTTATATACCGGTTTTTTTCCGCAGGCAACCGCCGGACCGGTCGGACGGGCAAAGGACCTTCTGGAGCAGTATCGGCAACGGATTGTCGTCAGTGTGGAGGATATCAAAACCGGTCTTTTGATGATCGTGTTGGGGGTGTTTGAAAAATGGGTGCTGGCGGATAATCTCCATCAGGTGGTGGACGGACTGGTGGCAGGGGAGGCAGACGGTCTTCCGATCATCGTTGCCATGCTCTTTTTTTCACTGGTGATTTATTATGATTTTGCCGGGTATTCCCTGATCGCCATCGGTTTGGGGAGACTGATGGGAATCCGGCTTCAGGAAAACTTCCGGTCACCGTACCTCGCCGCTTCGGTGCGGGAATTCTGGCACCGATGGCATATCTCCCTGTCTACCTGGTTCCGGGACTATCTCTATATCCCGTTGGGCGGAAGTCGTGTGAGTCCGCTTCGAAGGGATGTGAACACATTGATCGTGTTTACGGTCAGCGGTGCCTGGCACGGACAGCTGGCGGGCTTTTGGCTGTGGGGATTTCTTCACGGCATGTATCTGGTGGTTGAAAACCGTTTGAGAGGAATCGGATCCGGGAAGGATAAGCCGACCGGAAACCGACGTTGTCCTGCCGTGAAACGCATGGCCGGAAGAATCGTCACGTTTCTCCTGGTATCGATAGCCTGGGTTCCGTTTTACGCCGGGAAACTTTGGAAGACCCGCGATCTGTTCGGAAGGATGTTTTCCGGAGATATGGATGATTTTTGGAGAGCTTTTTCCGACGGATTCGGACTCCGATATGAGATATGGATCATCCTCGGGATCGGTGTTGTATTCTATCTGATCATCAGTATTCTTCAGGAAAAAAACGGATACCTTTTTATCGAAAAAACAGCCAATCACGGATGGGTTATTTTTATCCTGGGAATTGTGTTTTATACCGTGTTACTTTTGGCCGGTGTCTACGGTTCCGAATACGATGCCACAACCTTTATTTACGGAGGTTTTTAGATGCGGGGAAGGGTGAGAAAAAGGGTTTCGCTGGGACTGGGGATCGTGTTATTTTTCTGTTGCTGTTTTGTCATCACACAGTATGTAACAACAGTTTGTATCCCGTATACGGCGAAGGCGGATAAAATAAATAAAAACCTGCATTCCGATGACGAAGATATGCAGCAGACCGAGGTGTGTCTGATCGGCGGCAGTCACGGATTGAATGCGTTCAATCCCAATGCCATGTGGGAGAGTCAGGGGATCTGCTGTTATAATTACTGCTTTGCCGGCGAGACCATACCGGTGACGAAGATCTATCTGGAGGAGTTGTTCCGGAAACGGAGCTTTCGTGTCGTGGTGGTGGATTTATATTATATCGGGCTGGCGGATCCGTATTTCGGTGAGAAAAATTATGCGTATGATATCCTGAATAAACTTCCCTGTTCGATGGATAAGTTCAGATATGTTTCGGAGCATGTGCATGAGGAGGTACGGAAGGAGTATTATTTTCCGCTCAACCGGTATCATACACGCTGGCTGTCGCTGGACCGGAAGGATTTCGAACGGACTCCGGATCCGGAGGATGACTGGCAGCTGGGACAGGATTTTCACTATGAGACGAACGACGGAAACGTTGTTCATTTCGCGCCGTGGGAGGATGACGGGAAGTCGATCCCGCTGAAGGATTCCATCGAGTCGGAGCTGCGGGAACTGATCGAGGTGGTGAAGGCTCATGACGCGGAGCTGCTGTTGGTGGATATTCCCCGTTGCTACGACGATGCCGCACCGCCGGCGGACTGGATCGGGGATGAACATGCGGCGGTCAACCGTGCCCGTGAAATTGCTTCGGAATACGGAGTGAGAGTACTTCAGTTCGACGATGAAGAGTTGGCCCGGATCGGATTCGCTCCGGAACGACATATGTATAACAAAGGTCATATGAACATCGAGGGATCGGAGGTGTTCTCGAGAGCACTGGCAGAGGACCTGGTGTCGCATTATCCGTTGACGAGATACTCCCGTTCCGGTGCGGAGGGAGAGACGCAGGCCCCGGACGGCACGGAGAATGCCGATACGGCAGCGCTCCGTGATCGGTATTACCGGATTTATTTGGAACAGAAAAAGGAAAGGAAAGCAACTTCGTGAACCAGAGAAAAGCAGGAGCTTTATTATCCTATGTTTATCTCGGCCTGACCTGTCTCATCGGTCTGGTCTATACGCCGTTTGCCCTTCACTATCTGGGGGAGGGTGAATACGGTGTTTTTTCGATTGCTCTTTCCGCGATTTCCTTTTTGACAATCCTGGATTTCGGCTTTAATCAGACGATGATCCGCTATGTTTCCCGGTGCAAAGCGTTGGGGGACAGGGAGGGAGAGGAACGCATCAACGGGATGTTTCTCATCCTGTATGCCGGTATCGCCCTGATCGCTTTGATCGCCGGGGTGATCCTCACGATGTTCATCGAGGACATATTTACGGGAAGCGGTAGTATCGGTCTCACGGAGTGGGAGGCCATGCGCCTGAAGATCATCTTTGCCATCCTGCTGATCAATCTGGTGGGTTCGTTTCCGCTGGGAGTTTACACGGCGATCCTGAATGCCAATGAGGGGTTTGTGGTACTGAAGGGGATCAATATCCTGACGGTCGTGCTCACCTACGGAGGAATGACGATCGCTCTTTTCTGCGGATACAAAGCGATCACCATGGCGGTGATCACTACGGTGGTTTCCCTGGCGCTCAAGCTGATCCAGGGAATCTATGTCCAGCGAAAACACAAACCGCGGTTCCGGCTGAGAGGGTGGGACAGGAAACTGTTTCGCGAGGTGTTTGTCTTCTCCTTTTTTATCTTTTTAAATATCGTGATCGACCAGCTCTATGCCAATACGGACAAAGTGATCCTGGGGATCGTGCAGAGCTCCGTCGTGGTCAGTATCTATGCCGTGGGAGTTCAGTTTACCTCGTATTTTGAACAGTTTTCCACGTCCATCAGCGGGGTGTTTCTTCCACGGATCACCGAATTGACGACGAAGAAAAAGGACATGAAGGAAGTCAGTGAGATTTTCGTCCGCATCGGCCGGATCCAGTTTATCCTTTTGGGATTTCTGATGAGCGGATTCATCGTACTGGGACGGATGTTCATCCGCCTGTGGGTCGGAGAGGATATGCTCGATGCCTACGCGATCGCGCTGGTGGTTATCCTTCCCGCTATCGTTCCGCTGTCCCAGAATATCGGAATATCCGTGATCCGCGCGCTTAACCGCCACTGGTTCCGGTCGTTGATGTATCTGGGGATCGCTGTTTTCAACGTGGCGCTTTCCATCCCGCTGGCAATGAAGTTCGGTGGGTTCGGTGCGGCCTGTGCCACGGGAATGGGAACCTGTCTCGGACAGATCCTGACGATGAACTGGTTCTACTGGAAGAGGATCGGTCTGGATATCCCCGGATACTGGCGCGAGGTATCGAAAATCCTGCTGGTGCTGATTCCGGTGGGAGCGGCCGGATGGGGAATCCATCTGTTGCCCTTCTGGGATTCGATCACGGTCTGGGGAGGATGGCTGTCCTTCCTGCTGCAGATACTGATCTACAGCATGATCTTTTTCGCGGTGGCATGGCTGTTTATTTTTAATGCGTATGAGAAGGATCTGCTGACCGGATTTTTCCGGACACTGGTCCGGCTCCTGCTTCACCTGATCCCCATGCGGGAAGATGTGTTGTTGGAATCCCATCCGGACTTCTCAGGGAACACGGCGGTGATCTATGAAGAGTTACTGAGACGGGGCTTCCATCATTCCCACCGGATCGTCTGGTGTGTGTACGATGAGAAACACGTTCCGTCGGAGCTGCCTCCGGGTGTGTGCTGTGTCTACCGTCACCGCTCCGGGTTGCGTTCCAAATGGCAGGTGCTGAAGGAGAGAGCCCGGTGCCGGTATATCATCGATTCGAATTCGTATGTGCATAAATTGAAAAAGAAACAGATCCGCCTTCATCTCGGACACGGAATGCCGGTCAAGCTTCTTCCGGATTATACGAATTATGCCGAGATCGGAGCGTGCGACGGGTATCTGACCTGCGGGCTTTTCTGGCGGGAGATTTATACGGAGACGGCGCATATCCCGGCTGACATCCTGCTTCCGGTGGGATATCCGAGAAACGATGTGCTGGTGACAGGGGAAGTGCGGATTTCCATCACGGACAAGGGACGGGAACACGGGTATTTCTGGCATCTGCCGGAAAGAGAAAAATATATTCTGTGGATGCCTACTTATCGGCAACACAAAAACAAGGCCGAGGAACGAAAGCAGGAACGGGAAGCCGTGAATACGGCGATGCAGGAAGGACGCTGGGAAATGCTGGCGATGGATCAGCTGCGGAAGAAAAAGCTTCCCAAAATGCCCTTCGGTATGCCGGAGATTTCGGAGGGAAAAGAGCTTCAGCAGCTGGATGAGCGACTGGGTGAAAAGGACATGAAGATTTATTTCCGTCCCCATCCGGCGCAGGATATGCAGTATATCTCCGAGGTGTCGCTGGAGAATATCCGGATCGCCGATGATGAGTTTCTGAAACGCTGCGAGGTTTCTCTCTACGAGATGATCCGGGATGCGGAGGCACTGATCACGGATTATTCCTCCGTGTATTTTGATTATCTTCTGACGGATCAACCCATCGGACTTACATTACGCGATGCGGATACATTTTTCCACGATTGCATCTGCTGCTTTGAAAATCTCGATGATCTGGCCGGTTTCCGGATCAATTGTTTTGATGATGTATTGTCGTTTGTAGATCTGGTCGATGGGTTCGGGGAACGTTCGGAGGAGCCGGAGAGTGAGGCAGCCTCCCTGAAGGCAGCGTTGTTTGAGGCGAAAAAATGGTATCATGATGTCACCGACGGCAGTTCGACGGAGCGGGTGATGAAGTGGCTGTCAGAGCATGGATGCGATGTGTGATTTGCGGCATGCGCGAGCTGTGAAAACCGTGGCATTCGTGCCCGCAACACGCATGCGCGAGCCGGAAAAAACGCGACAAGAATAGCTGCCCGATATGGAGGATAATAATGAACGATCAAAAGGATATTTTTGATAAGATCATGCATCTGCCGGGACTCCGGGTGTTTGAAGGCTTTTTTCAAAAACACCGCGAGGGGTTGATGTACCTGTTTTTCGGCGGGATGACAACGCTGGTCAATCTGGCGCTGAGTGCCTTTTTCTGGTATATCCTCCACTGGGAATCCTGGTATCTGGGTGAGTTTGCCATAGGGACATTTTTGGGAAATCTGATCTCCATCGTGACGGCCATCCTGTTTGCCTATGTGACGAACCGGCATTGGGTGTTCCGGTCGGAGACGAAGGGATTTCACGATGTAGGGCTGGAGTTTCTCAAATTCGTCGGTGGAAGGGTTACGACGCTGATCATCGAGATCGGCGGGGTACAGCTGGTGGTGATGCTGTTTCCCGGGGACAGTGTGATCCTATTCATCGGAAAGCTGATCACACAGATCCTGGTGATCCTGGTCAATTATGTTTTCAGCAAGCTGGTGGTGTTCCGTGAGAAAAAGCAGGAGCCCGACGAGAATCCCG
This sequence comes from Eubacterium sp., assembly GCA_017540125.1. Lineage (GTDB taxonomy): Bacteria > Bacillota > Clostridia > Lachnospirales > Lachnospiraceae > Eubacterium_F. Next base: position 8,807 of record JAFYBS010000185.1, on the reverse strand, counting down.
ACAGGGATTCAGACCGTTGACCGTCGGGTGATATCCTACGTTTTTCCCGGAACGTCGGGAACTCACGAAATTGACACAGTTGAGGGGTATTATTGACACAGATGAGGGGTATAATCTGAAAAAGCAGATGGGGAATCGACGGAAAGGCGGTTAACCGGAGAGGGATTTCTGCCGATATAAACTACGATGCGGTCATCGTATGCCCGAAGGGCGCAGTGACGATTACGAAGAATGATAATCCGGGAACATCCCGATAGTGAATGAAGCGAGGTTATGGGTATGAAGGATAGCAAAGAGATGAGAAACCATGTGAGACAGACCGGCAGAAGGGGGCTCAGCCTGCTGCTGGTTTTGTGTTTGCTGATCAGCGCGCTTTCCGGGATCGTGCTTGTCGGACCGGAGAAGAAAGCGAAAGCGGCGGATGATGACATCGCGATCATGATTGCCGGTGGCGCCAAGCTGAGCAGTACGGAAGCGAACAAAATGAAGGATGAGTTCTGGTCATTGGAGCTTTACTCCAAATCGCTTGTTTTCAAGCCGGAGGACTTCCGGGTGGAGTGGGCCGTGGAGAGCGGAACCACCACCGTTCTCGAGCTGAGAGACGGCTCCAATATTTTTCATAAAAACCTTTACGCGAAAATGGTCGGAAGGGATACCATCTCGGTCACGGTATACGATAAACGGTCCGGCGGTGAGACCTATGTGGGAAAGGTCAGCTGCCAGATCAATGTCGAGTTCGGTATCGATACCTGGGAGGGAGGAAGTACATACTTTCAGGAACTGGATGGGAAGAGGATCCTCGGACTGAAGCTGAACGATTCTCACCAGCTGAAGATCGGTCTGGGAGGGACTGCCAAATGGGAGACAGATGATCCGAACGTAGCCACGGTAGATCCTGATTCCGGAATGGTGACGTCGGTGGGAGCCGGTACCGCCAACATCACGGCAAAGGGATCCGGCACCGGCAGCTCCGATACGATACCGGTGTACGTCGCGCCGGGCGTGGGCCTGTCGGCCGGGAGTATCTCCTCCTACGCGAACGGTATCGTCACAGATTATATCTATACGAATGCCGTTTTCGCGGACAAGGAAAAAAGAAAAGTGTTTGACAAACGAATCTACTGGGAGGTGCTGGGATCCGAGTCGACGGAGCCGATCATCACCAGTCTGAATCCCCGGAGCGAGAAAGTCTGGATCACCAGCGGGCCGGACGGGATCTATGACAACCGGCTGGAGGTCGGCGGTGTCGCCGGGAACTACACGATGAAGCTCTACACGATCGGAACGAGGAACGCGGTGGAGGAGGGCAAGCTCAAGAACATGTCCGCCACCCTGGACTTCACGATCCAGAGCAAGATCGGAGATAAGAATATAAGCCTCGGCATCAACGATAAGTACAACCTGTACGAAGCGTTCAACATGTCCAAGGCGGATTTTAACTATTATTTTGATCCCCCGGTCCTCTATCTGGATAAGGGAGAAACCAAATGGGAGGACTTCAGCGAGACAAACGTGAACAGTATCGCCTCCCTGAGCAATCTGGAGGTTACCGGAAAAAAACACGGAAATGTCGCTGTGGTGATCCATGTCAAGGACAATCCCACCGTGAGAGCCAAGCTTCAGCTTCTCCTGAACGGAGAGGTTCCGCCTGATTACTACGGAGCCCGTTTCGTCATCACGGACAAGATCACACTGAGCAGCGATTCCCAGGAGATGATGAAGGAGACATCCCAGATCCTCTCGGTCAAGGGCTTTGATTCCAAGTATACGATTACCTGGGCCAGCTCCGATCCGGCCAAGGTGAGTGTTGTCGGAAACGGAAAAACGGCGGAGATCACAGCCAAGGAGCTGGTGGGAGAGCCCGGGGTTACGATCTCGGCGACCATGTATGTGGGAGACGGTGTCTACCGGGTGGCAACCACGCAGATCACGGTAATCGACCGTTTGACGGACTTTGAACTGGATCATCCGGAAGACGAAACACTGACTCTGTTTGTTGATCAACAGGAACCGGTCCGGGTGAAGGTGAATGAGGATGAGGACACCGGGACGGCGGAGCTGCCGCTGCTTTGGACACAGTCGTCCGGCGACGAAATCATCGATATCGAAACTCAGGACGGAAACCGCTGGGCCTGGATCACCGGAAAAAAAGGCGGAAAAACCACCCTGATGGTCACCAACATCCTCGATGGTAAGGTGCGCCGTGTGAACATCGAGGTAGTGATCGCGGTCAAAAAACTGAAGTTTACGGAAAAAAGCTATACCTTCGCGAAGTATACCGGCGGACGTTTGATGGCGCCTCTTCTGGAGATGGATCCGAAGGATGCCACGGCCAGTGAGATCGTCTGGTCCTCTTCGGATGACCAAATCGCGGCGATCAACGATACCGGATATCTGAATTTCGTCAATCCGGGAACGGTGACCGTCACGGCCGATATAAAAAACAACTACAAAGGAATCCCTCCGGCCACCTGTCAGGTTACGATCACGGGGACCCCGGATGAGATTATTTTTGAGAACCTGAAGGACGGACATCTGACGGTCGAAGCCGGAAAAACGGCGACGGTCAATTTTAGGTTCGTCCCGGAAACAGCGCAGACATCTCTGTCTCCATCGGCGTCAAAGAAGGATATCATCCAGATGGAGGTCAACGTACAAAAAAAACAGATCTATGTGCTGGGGAAGAATCCCGGAGAGGTCACGGCGACCTTCAAAACCGATGATAACGTTTACTATTCCTTTACGGTGACGGTGACGAAGGGGGCGAAGTCTGTCACGTTTAAGGATAAGGATAAGGGAATAACCCTGTATCGCGGGGATCCCCAGAAGGAAAAAGCGGATCTGAGCAAGCTGGTGCAGGTCGAACCCAAGGATACCACAGATACGCTTACCTACGGACTGCTGGATCAGTCAAATGACAAATACGTCGAAGTCGACAAAAAAACCGGTATCATCACGGCCAAGGAGGCGACTCCCGCCGGAGGGATCTATGCGACGGCTACCACATCCTCGAACTATACCGGCGCGATCAAGGTCATCGTGGTCGACCAGGTAACGGGCATCGAACAGGATGCTAAATCCATGAAGGTCAAGGTCGGAGAGACCATCACGATCAAACCGAAAATCATCCCGGAGACCGCCGGGAATAAAACACTGAAATGGGATTGGGAACCGAGTGAGGAAGGAGAGGATGCCGCTATTTCTCTGAAGGAAAAGGGTTCCGAGGTGGATGTCACCGGAGAATCGGTGGGAACCGTACTTCTCACCTGTGTCAGTGAAGACAACACCAAGGTTAAGGCAGTGTACATCATCAAGGTCGTTGATAAGGATCCCAGCGGAAAAACGGATTATAACACCAAGGTCAAGCTGTCCCCGGATACCAAGTATCTGGATGTCGGGAAAAAATTCACAGTCACCAGGAAGGTGACGGGGGCCTATAAGGGAAATAAAAGTCTGGCCTGGAGAAGCTCGAACAAGAAAGTTGCTTCGGTCAACAAAAACGGGAAAGTCAAGGCGAAAAAAGTCGGGAAAGCGACGATCACGGCAATCGCTCTGGACGGAAGCAGAGCCACGGGGAAAATGAAGGTTGTGGTTCAGCATGTCCTGAAGGGGATCAAGATGAACAAGTCGTCGGCGACGATCATGATTGACGGAACGGTTCAGCTCAGTGTTTCTTATAAACCGGCGAACGCCACCGTCAAGGGAGTCAAATGGTCGACCGGTAACTCGGCGATCGCTACGGTCAACGGAGGGAAGGTACTCGGTATATCCAAAGGAATCGTGAAGATCACGGCTACGTCCAAGGATCCGTCCCATAAAAAATGCTACTGCTGGGTAACGGTCACCGAGCCGATGCCGATCACGGACTTTACGATCGAAAACGATAAGCTGACCATACAGAAGGGCAAGGATGTTCATTCCGGTATCACGCCGAATCCGGTGAACTCGACGGATTCCATCACCTGGTGGTCGGATAATCCGGCGGTGGCTTCGGTGGATCAGCACGGAAAGATACGGACACACAGTCCGGGACAGGCTACCATCTACGCCAGAGCATCCAACGGTGTCGAAGGACATGTGGATGTGAATGTCGTGGATCTGAACCGGAAGGCGGTAACACTGCGCCAGTATGATCAGGAACAGCTATCGGTTATCCTGATCAGTGAGAATGTCGTCTGGTATTCTGCCGATCCGTTGATCGCGAAGGTAGACGAGAATGGTCTGGTGACGGCCCAGATGCCGGGAACCACGATTATCTATGCCAACGTCGAGGGTGTCAAGCTCGGCTGCCGAGTGACGGTCACGAAGATTACCGGATAGGGATCGGAAGACGAGTGAGGGAATGAAAGGGAGAAAGGGTTGAAAGCGATATGCTGGTTAATTTGCATGTAAAGAATTTTGCCATCATCGATGAGGCCGATGTGGATTTCGGAGAACATCTGAATATCCTGACCGGCGAGACCGGGGCAGGGAAGTCGATTCTGATCGGCTCCCTGAACATCGCGCTGGGAGCGCGGGTGTCACCGGAAATGATCGGCCGGCGTGGGGATTCCGCCACGGTAGAGGCGGTGTTTCAGATCCGGGATGAACAGACCCGTGAGGCAATCCGTTCGCTGGATATCGATATGCCCGATGATGAGCTGGTGATCTCCAGAAAGATCACGGAGCAGAGAAGTGTCAACAAAATCAATGGTGAAAGTGTGCCTGTCGGTTTGATCCGGCAGGTCGCTTCTTTTTGCATCGATATCCACGGACAGAACGAGCATCAGTCGCTGCTGAAGCCGGCGATGCAGCGGGAGATCATCGATCGCTTCGGCGGGGATGAGCTTTTGGAACAGAGGGAAGCCGTGTCGGAGCTCTATCATGAATATGCCATGGTGAAAAAGGAGATGGAGGAAGACAATCTCTCGGATGAAGAGCTGGCCAAAAAAATAGATTATCTGACGTATGTAAAGCAGGAGATTGAAGCGGCGAATCTGAATGGGCAGGAGATGGAATCGATCGATGAGGATTACCGGATCGCGTCGAACGCGGGAACGGTGATGGATGTGCTTTCCACGGTTTACCGGGACGGTACCCGGACGGCAGAGGACGCGCTGAGCCGCGTGTTGCCGGAGCTGAGGAGAGTTTCGGAGATGAACCCGAAGCTTGCCGAGTACGGGAGCCAGCTGCTGGAGATCGAGAGTCTACTGGGAGACTTTAACCGGGATGTTTCCGGATTTATGCAGGATTACGCATTTGATGAAAACCGCCTCCGCGAGCTGGAACAGAGAATGGATGTGATCCATGCCATCCAATCGAAGTATGGTGACACTTATGAGAGTATTATGTCACGTCATGACGAGGCAGAGGAACGACTAGGTCACTATGAAGATTATGAAAGATTCCGAAAAGAACGACAGAATGATTATGACAAACTATTAAAGGAGCTGACAGACAATTCTACCGCTCTCAGCAATCTCAGAAAAAAAGCCGCGGAAGCCATGACAAAGGCGGTGACCGAAGCGCTGACGGATCTGAATTTTGCCCACGTGGAGTTTCGGATTGAGATCCGACGGCCGGAAGAGGAAACGCCGGAGCGGGTTCATTTTTCAGAAAACGGATTTGATGAGGTGGAGTTTCTGATCGCGACCAACCCCGGGGAACCGGTACGGCCTTTGTCTAAAATCGCTTCGGGAGGAGAACTCTCCCGGATCATGCTGGCGATCAAATCCGTGTTCGCGGACAGCGATGAGATCGAGACATTGATCTTTGATGAGATCGATACCGGTATCAGCGGCAGAACGGCGCAGATGGTATCGGAGAAAATGAACACGCTGGCCGGTCATCATCAGGTGATCGCCATCACACATCTGGCCCAGATCGCCGCTATGGCAGATACGCATTTTGTGATTGAGAAGGAAGTGGATGCCGAGGCCTCCGAGACCCGGATCCGCAGGCTGGACCGGGAGGAATCGGAGAGTGAGCTGGCCAGGCTTTTGGGAGGAGTGGAGATCACGGACGCGGTCCGTGAAAATGCCCGTGAAATGAAACGGATGGCGGATGAGCTCAAGTCATGACAAAAGTTGTCAAAAATCTGACAAATTCACTTGCGAAATCCCGTACAATAGTGTATAATAGTACCCGTGACTGACAAATGTGGAATAACCGTTTGATGAAAGGATTCCGGAACGGGGTTCTGTCAGCGGTGGAGCACGGGAGGGATATGCTTTGAAAAACATACTTTTTGTGGCATCGGAGTGCGTGCCTTTTATCAAGACCGGAGGGCTTGCGGATGTAGTAGGTTCACTTCCGAGGTATTTTGATAAAAAGAAATATGATGTTCGTGTGATCGTTCCGAAGTATACGGCGATCCAGGAGCAGTATAAAGAACAGATGGAGTACATAGACCATTTCTATATGGATCTGGCCTGGCGTAAACAGTACGTCGGGATCTTCAAAATGGAGTTGCACGGGGTGACGTTCTATTTCCTCGACAACGAATTCTATTTCAGCGGGATGCTTCCCTACGGAGAGATTTATCAGGATATCGAGAAATTCGCCTTTTTTGACAAGGCTGCTTTGTCCTGTCTTCCGATGCTGGGATTCCGGCCGGACATCATCCATTGTCATGACTGGCAGACCGGTCTGGTTCCGGTATATCTGCAGGATGCCTTCCAGCAGAACGAGTTCTACCGTGGGATCAAGACCATCATGACGATCCATAACCTGAAGTTTCAGGGGATCTGGGATAAAAAAACGGTGATGGATACAGCAGGACTGGATGCGTACTACTTCACACCGGACAAGCTGGAGGCTTACGGCGATGCCAACTACCTCAAGGGCGGTCTTGTCTATGCGGATCAGATCACGACAGTGAGTGATACCTATGCCGAGGAGATCAAAATGCCGTTCTACGGTGAGGGGCTCGACGGTCTGATCAACGCGAAATCCGCCTGCCTCACAGGAATCGTGAACGGATTGGATTACGACGAGTGGAATCCGGCGAAGGATTCTCTGATCGATTTCAAATACGATGCCCGTACCTTCCGCAAGGAAAAAGGGAAGAACAAAAAAGCTCTCCAGAAGGAGCTGGGACTTGCCGAGGACGAGAAGAGATTTATGATCGGTGTGGTTTCGAGACTGACGGATCAGAAGGGATTTGACCTGATCGATTATGTCATCGAGGAGATCTGTGCCGAGGATACCCAGCTGGTGGTTCTGGGAACCGGTGAAGAAAAATACGAGCACCTTTTCCGGCATTTCGCCTGGAAGTATCCGGATCGGGTTTCGGCGAATATCTTCTATTCTAATGAAAGATCGCACAAGATTTACGCGAGCTGTGACGCGTTCCTGATGCCGTCGCTGTTCGAGCCGTGCGGACTGAGTCAGCTGATGAGCCTTCGCTACGGAACCGTTCCCATCGTTCGCGAGACCGGCGGTCTGAAAGATACGGTGGAGCCGTACAACGAATTCGAGGACAAGGGAACAGGATTCTCCTTCGCCAATTACAACGCGCATGAGATGCTGGGCACCATCCGCTACGCAAAGGATGTGTATTACAATCACAAGCGTGAGTGGAACAAAATCATCGATCGCGGCATGGCGATGGATTTCTCCTGGAACAGTTCGGCGAAGAAGTATGAAGAGCTTTACGACAGGATGTGAGCAATTCGGCGCGAGTCTGTGCATTTGGACTCGCGCTGAAATTTCCTCTTGATTTTTTCCTCAATATCGGGTAAAATGAGGAACGGACAGTTTTGAAGTCCCTGTGACTTCAATGTTAATATGAAACCTGAGTCTCCGGACTCCCCGGTGTATGTCGGCGCCGCTTCCGTACACCCTGATGAAACAAGCGGTGCAGAAAAGAGGTATTATATTATGGCAGTAAAAGTAGCAATCAACGGTTTTGGTCGTATCGGTCGTCTGGCTTTCCGTCAGATGTTCGGAGCAGAAGGTTTTGAGATCGTGGCTATCAACGATCTTACTTCTCCGGAGATGCTGGCTCACCTCCTGAAGTATGACTCTACTCAGGGCAGATATGAGCTTTGCGATAAGGTATCATCCGGTGAGAATTCCATCACGGTGGATGGTAAAGAGATCACGATATATGCAGAGGCAGATGCGAAGAATCTTCCCTGGGGTAAACTCGGAGTGGATGTTGTACTTGAGTGTACCGGTTTCTACACCTCCAAGGACAAGTCTCAGGCTCACATCGATGCAGGGGCTAAGCATGTTATCATCTCCGCACCGGCAGGAAACGACCTTAAGACGATTGTATATAATGTAAACCATCAGGATCTGACAGCAGACGACAAGATCATTTCTGCTGCTTCCTGTACAACCAACTGCCTTGCACCTATGGCAAAGGCTCTCAATGACTGCGCAAAGATCCAGTCCGGTATCATGTGCACGATCCACGCTTACACCGGTGATCAGATGACACTTGACGGACCGCAGAGAAAGGGTGACAAGCGTCGTTCCCGTGCAGCAGCAGTCAACATCGTTCCGAACTCTACCGGTGCCGCAAAGGCAATCGGCCTGGTTATCCCCGAGCTGAACGGCAAGCTGATCGGTTCCGCACAGCGTGTACCTACCCCTACAGGATCAACCACTATCCTTACAGCAGTTGTTGAAGGAAATGTAACCAAGGATCAGATCAATGAAGCTATGAAGGCTGCTTCAAATGAGTCCTTCGGATACAACACCGACGAGATCGTTTCTTCCGATATCGTTGGAATGACCTATGGTTCACTCTTCGATGCTACTCAGACCATGGTTCTTCCTCTTGACAACGGAACCACTCAGGTTCAGGTTGTTTCATGGTA
>JAFYBS010000184.1 GCA_017540125.1 Eubacterium sp. | reverse complement strand
TCAAACACAACGTCAAGCGTAAATCACTCAATTTCAATCTTTTTCTCTGCCCCTGCCTGTCAAATTGGCGATGAATGTATAACGATTAGGCTAAGGCTGCCGTAACGATGGCCATGGAGTAAACCTCGCCGGCGTTGCAACCGCGGGACAGGTCGTTGATAGGCGCGTTCAGGCCGAGCAGGATCGGTCCGTAGGCATCGAATTTACCCAGATGCTGGGCAATCTTGTAGCCGATGTTTCCGGCTGCGATATCCGGGAAGATGAAGGTGTTTGCTTCGCCGGCCACCGGATCTTCCGGACATTTGGTTCTCGCCACACGCGGGCTTACGGCTGCGTCAAACTGCAGCGTATCACCGGCGATCGGCAGCTCCGGTGCGATTTTTCTCGTCTTCTCCGCCGCATTGCGCATTTTGTCCACCACGTCTCCGCTGCCGGAGCCGTAGGTCGAGTAGCTGAGGAACGCCAGCTTCGGATCGATTCCGAACAGCTTCGCACACTCCGCGCAATCCAGCGCGATCTCCACCAGATCGTCCTCGGAGGGGTTGATGTTGATGGCGCAGTCACCCATAGCCAGGACGGTATTTCCACCGGTGGCACTCTCCCGCACCAGAATAAAGCAGGAAGCCACCATATGCTTGTCCGGTTTGGTCTTGATGATCTGCAGGGCCGGACGTACCGTATCTGCCGTGGAATAGGTGGCACCACCCAACAGGGCATCCGCCTCACCCATCTTCACCAGCATGGTTCCGAAGTAATTCCCCTGGTGGCAGAGCTTCTCCGCCTCCTCCTTCGTCATTCCCTTGGCACGACGAAGCTCATAGAGCGTATCTATCATCTCATCCATCTTCTCATAGGTTTCCGGGTTAACGATATGGGCGCCCCGGATGTTGAAACCGACATCTGCCGCCACATCATAAATCTCCTGCTCATCGCCGACGAGAATCGGCTCCAGGAAAGTCGATGCCAGGAGACGTGATGACGCCTCGAGGATGCGGGGATCCTTTCCTTCCGTAAATACGATCTTTTTCGGATCCTTTTTCAGAATCTCAATCAGCTGTCCAAAAAATCCAAATGCCATAGTCTCAATCCTCCTATTATATATGTTTATTTTTGATAGCTCTTCGCCAGTTTCTCAAACGCAGGCAGTGATCTCTCGATCATCTCCGTGGATACACAGTATGAAATCCGCACAAATCCCGGTAATCCGAAGCTGTCCGAGGGCACCAGCAGCAGCTCGTACTCCTTCGCCCGCTCGGCAAACGCCTCCGCCGACGGCTCCATCGCCTCCACGAACAGATAAAACGCACCGTCAGGCTGCACCACACGAAAACCGTATTTCGTCAGGGCTCCGGCCAGGATATCCCGGTTCTTCCGGTATATCGACACGTCGGAGGTCATCCCCTGGCACCGGCTTACCACCCGCTGCATCAGGCTCGGCGCACAGACATAACCAAGCGACCGCCCGGCTCCGCAGATCGCGAAGTAAACATCCCTCTCGTCCTTCATCCGGTCACTGACGGCGATATAGCCGATCCGCTCTCCCGGCAGGGACAGGGACTTCGAATACGAATAGCAAACGATGGTATCATCGTAATAATTCATGGGATAGGGTACCTCGACGTCGCCGTAAACCAACTCACGGTAGGGTTCATCGGCGATCAGCACGATCGGATGCCCGAACTCTTCGGACTTCTCCCGCAGTACATCGCAGAGCTTCGTCAATGTCCCGGCCGTGATCACCGCCCCGGACGGATTGTTCGGAGAGTTGATCAGAACGCCCCGGGTTTTCGGTGTCAGCCGCTCCCGCAGGGCTTCGACATCCGGCTGAAAGTCCGTCGGATCACAGGGCACGGCATCGAAGCTCCCTCCGACACTCTCCGTAAACACACGGTATTCCGGGAAAAACGGTGCGAAGGTCAGAAACTCATCCCCCTCCTCCGCACACAGCGCCCGTAACGAGATGGTGAGGGACGCCGCCGCTCCGCAGGTCATATAAAAATGATCCGCCGTAAGCGATGTACCGTGTGTGCGATTGACGTAATCGCAGATCGACTGCCGGACCTCCCGGTCCCCCTGCGCCGACGTATACCCGTGAAGGGCTACGGAATCCGATGTTGACAGCAACTCCAGGATCACCTCACGAACCTTCTCCGGCGGTTCGACGCTGGGATTTCCGATACTGTAATCAAACACGTTTTCGGCACCGATCTCCGCCTTCCGACGATTCCCGTATTCAAACAGATCACGGATCTTCGACGGGCTTTTGCCCAGTGCCAGCATTTTTTCTGAAACCATATTAACCCTCTTTTAATTTATTCTCAATTCTTCTTTTTATTTTTCGTTTACTTTTTCTTCTCCGGTTTTTCCTTCTCTGCCGGCGGCGTATAGACAACCTCCGGCGGCGTAACGATGGAAGCATTTTTCACGCGACCCATCACATCCCCGCAGGGCTCGTAGTAATCATCCGGCCGGTTCGCCCACATCATCGCCAGCTGCGGATCTCCGTCCTCATCGAACCCAAGCAGCCGGTAGCCGGCGAACATCTCCACATGGTAGATTCCGAGATAGCGGCCGTTGTCCGCGCCCACACGGAACAGCAGATCTCCCGGCAGGTACTCCATGTTCTCAAACTTCTCTCTGGTCCACTCACCGAGCACCTCCTGATGCTCCTGACAGTACCGGCACTCCTCAGCGGCCGTCGGCGCAAACTGACGGATACCGAAGAACTCTCCGATCTGGTTGTAAGCCATCCAAACCAGCGAGCTGCAATCATAGAATCCGGGCATCAAACGCATCGGCTGGCTGTAGCTGCAGGTCCGGCCGATCTCCCTGGCCTTCTCCACTACCGCGGTATGTCCCTTCTCGACAACCGAGATCAGACATCCGAGCCGACGGTTTGCCCCGCCGTTGCCCACCTCGGCAAAAATCAGGGTGTTTCCGACACCGACGCCTTCCACGAGGCCATTTTTCGAAACCCGGGCTACCTTCTTATCCTCCGATCTCCACTTCACCTTCCCCTTGAATCCGGTGAGCTCCAACTGTACGGAGTCGCCTTTGTCCATGAGATGTTCGTGGAGGTTGATCCCCGTCGTTCGGTTCTCCAGGGTCAGCATCATCGGATAACCGTTCAGAATAAACGTCACCACCGTGACACCTTCCACCGCGGACTTCAGGTGAATGACCTTCTCCATCGGGTCCAGTGTCGCCTGTACCAGCATATCGGTGTTCGACGACGTGTAATCAAAGCTGTAATACCTCAGTTCCGGGCAGTCAACCAGTTTGACATCGGCCTCTGCCGCGGCATCGTAAACGATATAGGTAGTAACTTTATCCTTGGAAAGCTTCGTCCCGGTCGCGTCCGCCATAACGATGAAGGTGAACTTCGCCAGCCAGGTCTCCTCCACATATCCGGCGACTGCCTTCGCGTCGGGAACCTTCACCTTCGCCTGAAGGATCACCGTCGCCTCACCGCCGGAGAGGATCCGGTACAGATGCTTGTTCTCGTCGATAGTCAGCACTTCCGGCCGGTCCACGGAATACGTGATCTTCGTGTCCGCGTACTCGTCCACCGGCTGCATTTCAACCAGGCTTTCACGGGCCTTGTCCGGTGCCCCCGGCAGATCGACGCTGGTCAGACTGGACGCAAACGTCAGAAATCCGTGATCGCCGACATGGAAAAACTGCCTGTCATACTCCGCCGGAATGACATTGTCTTTGTTATGCAGCCGCACGTTCCGGGCATCGTATTGTTCATCCTCATCCCCGATCGGATCCTCTGCCACCGTCATCAGGGCCGATGTTCCGTCCTTGATATCCGCATCCTTCTTCACCTTCCCGGCTGCGGCGGAGCGGGTTTTCGCCTGCGATGTCATCCCCGTCGGGAACACCGGTGCCATACCGAAAACAAGCACCAGAGACAGCGCGAACGCGGTTATTTTTCTAAATCTCATTGCTTTCACTCTTCTTCCTTCCTTTCTTCTCGCAAAAGGATTCTTTCTCAAAATAATATTGTAACAAAAAACTCGGGAAAATACAAGGAAAAAATGATAAACCATGAATCGCGGCGTCTGTTGACAAGGCCGGGGAGTTCGGGTATACTTAAACGAGGCACGTCGAAGGCGAAGAAACGCCGAAGAAGCCGTGCCGCATGAAAGAAAATCGAAGGGGGTGAGTCCATGGCCAGGCAGTTCGTCCGCATCAACAAACTGGAAGAAGGCATGCGTATCGACCAGGCGGTAGTCGACCGGCTTGACCGTGTTCTCGTGCACCGCGGTTCCATCCTCGATGCCTTCGTGATCGAAAAGCTGGAAAAGCTGGGCATCCCGGGCATCTACATCGGGGACGGCCTGGATGATTACGTGAAAAAAAGCCCCCAGGAGGAGATCGAAGCGAAGATCACACCGGTGGTAAAGAACAAAATCGCGAAAATGCGTGAGGACGATCCGGCGAAGGTGCAGATCACCGAGACCGTGAGACGACGTATCTCCAACGGTATCCAGCATCTGTACAACAACTCCTCCTCCGAAACCTTCACCAAAACCACCAACTCCATCACAAACGACCTAATGGAGGCACTGGATCAGAACGACGCGTTGGCCGTGGATATCAGCCAGCTGCGCGCCAGCGACGAGTATACCTTCCGCCACAGTGTGGACGTGGCGACCATCGCCATGGTCATCGGGAAAAATATGGGCCTGTCACACGCCGAGGTTCACGACATCGGGATCGCCGGGCTCCTCCACGATATGGGAAAGTCCAAAGTCCCCCAGGAAATCCTGAACAAACCGGCCAAACTGACCGAAGAGGAATTCGAGGTGATGAAACAGCATCCGGTGCTGGGTTACCGTATCCTCCAGGAGAAAAATGAATTCAAAGACATCATCTCCGTGGCTGTCCTGCAGCACCACGAAAAAATGAACGGAAGCGGCTATCCCATGGGTGTTAACCGGGAGAAAATCTCCCCCTTCGCCAAAATCCTGTCGGTGGCGGATGTCTACGATGCCCTGGTGACGAACCGTCCGTACAAAAAATCCTACTCCCAGCGAACCGCCGTGGACATCCTGATGTCGATGACGGAGGAGCTGGACATCACGGTGATGCAGAAATTTCTCCAATGTGTCATCCTGTATCCGGTGGACACCATCATCCGCCTGAGCAACGGCGAATACGCAAAAGTAGTCAAAAATAACGAGAATTCCGCACTTCGTCCCACCGTCGTCGGAGTCGAGACCGGAAACGTCTACGACCTGGCGAACGATGTGAATTGCACAAACCTCGTTATCGAATAAAAATTGTCTGATTATCTCACGTTTTCCAACAGCATCACGGGAACCCGCAGATTCCCCTCGCCCCAGCCGATCTCCAGATCGGGCTTGTTGCGGCCGTGGTAATCGGTTCCCCCGGTGATGAAAAGCCCGTATTCATGGGCAACCTTCCGGACGAATGCCTCGTCGGTCCCTTTGTTTCTGGAATACAGCGCCTCGATTCCCTGCAGGCCGTAGCCTTTCAGTTCCTCCACCATCCGGTGGATCTCCGAAACCGAAAACTTATAGATCATCGGGTGTGCCAGCACCGGTTTTCCGCCGGCACCGAGGATGGCTTTGATCCCCTGCTCCGGAGTCACGTATTTCCGATGAACATAGAGAGGACTGTTCTCGGCGAGAAATGTTCCGTCCGCGAACGCCGCCTTGATCGACGGCACGACACCGGCCTCCATCAACAATGTCGCAAAATGGGGACGGGCGATGGTCGCGTTTCCGAACCGTTCCAGAAGTTTCTCGTAGGTGATCATCGTGTAGCCCGCCTGATAGAAGTTCTCACACATCTGTCGGTTGCGGTTGTCTCTCTCGTCACGGGCAAACTGCAAAACCTCCAACAGATGAGGATCTTCGATGTCCATCCCGTATCCGAGGATGTGTATCTCCTTTTTTCTCGAGGCCTTCCCCGCCATGGGCGGAACCACATATTCACAGGAGATTTCTGTTCCCGCGATCACCTCAATGGGACGTCCTTCGGCGGCTTTCATGGCCTCCGCCACACCGGAAACGGTATCGTGATCCGTCACCGCCATGGCTACCAGATCCTTCTCCAACGCCAGATCAACCAGCTCCGACGGTGTGTCCGTACCGTCGGAACAGGTCGAATGCATATGTAAATCAATGTATTGCATAATTTCTCCTCATACCAAGCACTTTTTCCTTATCTGTAAAAATCCATCTGTGACAGCACCCGCTCCACATCCGCCTCGTACTCGGACTTTTTGCTGCGGATGCGATCCATCTCGTTCAGGCACTCCGTCATCACGCCGGTGTTGTAATCCAGCTGTTCACGCAGCTTCCCGCGCCGCTGATTCAGTTCGTGGCGAACCTCCACCATCTCCGAGGGATCGATGAGGGCCTTCGCCTGGGAAAACCAGATTTCCCGATCTCTGACCCCGAGCTTTCGCAAGGCTTCGATGAGGATCTCGTGATTCTCCTCGATCTGGATCGTTCCTTCCCGTTGTCTCGCCCACTCCCTCTTCGCCTCACGATACTGGCTGTAGACAAAATCCAGCTCCGTCGCGTTTCTCACCCGGTACTTCGCCGTGAGATAATCCAGAGTCCGGACATTGTTTACGTATTTGATCTTCACCCGGTTGGTCAGTGCCACGGCCTTGGCCTGTTTTCTCTCGGTGATCACCATATCCATCCGGTTTCGTCTGGCCTCTGCCATGATCAGCGCCACCACGAGAAACGCGAAGGCTGCCGATGCCACAAAGGGGATCGCGATATCCACCTTCCAGATTCCCAACAACGCTCCCAAACCGCAGGCGATCAGAACCAGAATGACGGTCACGGCCTTGCTGATGGTACGAAGGGACTTCTGCTTCCGGATGATATCCTGCTTCTCGTCGGCGAGAAGCTTTTTCTCGGCGGACAGTCTCCTCAGATCCGCCCGGATCTTCACCTGCAGATCCTCGTATTCCAGCAGCTTCTCGATATCCCGGGTCACATCGTCTTCGAAGGTGTCCAGTGCTTTTCTCTGGGGCTCGGTGATCCGGTAACGCTTGTGGCGGATCGCTTTTCGCATATCCGACAGCTCGACGATCCGTTTGGCACTGTCATAGATGACAGCCCGTTCGTCATCCGGCGCCTGGTCAATCAGCTGGATGTCCTTCAGATAAGAAGTTACTCTGCCATATTCAAATTTAACATCATCGCATTGCCTTCTGGCTTCCAGGATCGTATCTCTCAATCGCTCCAGATAAGCGATGCGCGCGGCGGAATCTTTTAAATCTACATTTTCTTTTTCGAAATGAATCCTTTCCTTTAGGATCTCTTCGACTTCCGCTGATTCAGCTTCCCTTTCCGCTTGGAGGGACTCGAATTCCTCCTCCTCGGGAAGGGGGTTTTTTTTCTTTTTCTTCTTGCCGAATCCGAACAACTTAAACCGCACTTCCAGCCGCCTTTCTTAAATCTTCCTTGAAACTCTCTATTCTGTTCTCCGTGATTTCATAGGGCGGAACCGAGTTCCGGACCTCGTTGTATCTCGTCCGGATCGCTTCCAGCTGCGCGTTGTTCATGCCGGCCCGGACACACTCCCGTTCAAACTCTTCGGTTTTCCCCTGCATCAGCAGCAGGTACAGATAATGATTCAGCGATTCCGGGCGATGGTTTCTGGC
>JAFYBS010000183.1 GCA_017540125.1 Eubacterium sp. | reverse complement strand
GTGTTTCAATATCGTTTTGTATTTGATAGTCGGAATCCTACATGGTTGGAACAGAGGTCTGTTTTCGATGCTTACCTATATCCTCGTGAGTGTTGTAATGACGAGAGTGGAAGAGGGCTTCGATGCACAGCGAGGCTGCATGATATTCGGACAGGATGTGGATTTGATAAAGGATCGTATCTTTCAGGAGCTCGGCCGGACCTGTACCGAATGGAATACCTCCGGATATATCGGTGGTGAAAACAAGGCACTTTATGTCGTCATCAGCCAGTACGAGCTGAGGCAGCTGAGAGATATTGTTTCCGATATCAACTGCTTTGTTACGGTATGTGAGATTGATGAGATCATCGGAAAAAACATAAAGAAAAAAGCTGACGAGGCCGGATAAGCATAAGCTCATCTTATCCATGTACTTCTATACGGTCATGGTGTCAGTTAAAAGACATTTTAACACAAAGAAATGGAAGGAATCATTCAATTCCTTCCATTTGTTTTACATATTCTACAAATCTCCTTACTGTCCAAATGCGATTACGACGATCCGCTGGGAACGCAGTAATATATGGTTTTGGAACAACAAGAATGACCTTCTCATCTTGCATCTCGTCCATCTGCGCTGCAGATATACCTTGTTGCATCGTGCATAGGTACTTGTTTTCGTCACGGAGACGGTCTGCCTCATTTAAAATCTGTCTCCATCGATCTTTGCAGGTAGTTTTTGCTGCTAATGTACAAAGATTCTCTACTGAAAATGTCATATCGTGGTATGCATCCTCTGAAGGAAATAAAAAATCGGGTTTCTTATTACCCTCTGTTCTTGCTTGAGGAGTGTATCTTATTTTGTTCTCATCGAAAATCGCTGACAAATGGTGCTCAAGGCTCTTTCCGGCACGACTCTTTCTTCGATTTAATACCTGATTGGCTAACGAAATAAAATTATCTACTGAATCAAACCCTCTAGCAACAATTTCCCCATAGCGTGAGTGCTCAATTGACCGAAACAACCTATATTCTTGCTCTGTCCATCTTAACAAAATGGTATCTGGATCTTTCACTGCAAGGGATTTATTTGCATAAACATCATACTGTATGATTCTTGCGGCATACGACATATCATAGGATGTAGGAAATGCCACATCCAGCCCATCAATAAATGCATCAATTGCTTTTATCTCCAAGTTTTCCAAACATAGCTTATTTATTTCGATGGGTCTGTTCGTTTCAGAAGGAGTAAGGCCAAATGCATCGAGAAATGTCTGAATATCATCATCTGTGTTAAAAATAAATCCGAGATAGTTCTCATCGTCCTCTTTTATCAACACAAA
Organism: Eubacterium sp.; assembly: GCA_017540125.1. Lineage (GTDB taxonomy): Bacteria > Bacillota > Clostridia > Lachnospirales > Lachnospiraceae > Eubacterium_F. The sequence goes on along the minus strand of JAFYBS010000183.1, from coordinate 14,086 downwards.
GAGTGCACCAGTATAATCCGGCCGGAGAAGAGGAAATCCTCGTCCAAAACCAGTTATGCGTAGCTCATTTTTGCTTTCATACCAAGTAAAGGTGCAACTGGTCGAAAAATCATCCTGCCATTTGATGGTTCCTGTCTTTTTTTTAATATGATTCTCCTGTAGTTCCTTCTCGGTAAAGAGCATATCCCTAGTAGTCTTTGATATAAGGATTCCGGACTGATGTCCGCCAGTTTCTCCACTATCGTTTGCAGAAAGAAACTTGCAATACGAGGATTCTCCTACTAGGACTCCATCTATTGCTTTTTCAACAATATCATTCATACAGCGGCCTTGCCTTTCTGCGTATTATCCCCTGATGTGGCAGCAATAAGAGTTCTTTTTGATGCCTGTGTTTTACTTGTTTTTTCGGATGTAATTCTAGCCTCGTCTAGTTCATACATTTTTTTGCATACAAGTTCTGCTACATTGGTCATCAAGGGGACAACCACTGAGTTTCCAAATTGACGGTAAGCTTGTGTATCTGAAACAGGAATAATGAAACTATCCGAAAACCCCTGTAATCTGGCACATTCCCTTGGGGTGAGTCGCCTCGGATTCTTTCCTTTTTGCTCAATCAGAATCTCTGATCCATCTTTGTAATACCTAGCACTTAGCGTTCTGGCGATACCGTTTGGGTCAGCAATTCCATATCCGAAACCATGCCCGGCAGCCTTATGTTTGGCCGCATAATCCTGTAAGTATTTCCACAGTTTATCTGATAGCGTGTATTTTTCATCCACATTCTTTTCCAGAATATCTTTTATTCTAGGTGCAGGACCTTTCGGTTTGATATCAAATGAAAAATCAATTACCTCTCCGTATCTTCTCCTGTCAAAACCTACAATCAGGATACGTTCTCTATGTTGAGGAACAAAACCCTGTCCATCTAAAACATCGTAGAAAATCTCATAATCCAGTTCATCCAGCGATTCAGTTATAACCTTAAATGTCCTTCCTTTGTCGTGACTACGGAGATTCTTCACATTTTCTAGCATAAAAGCCTTTGGTCTTTTTGCTTTCAGAATGCGGCAGACATCAAAGAAAAGAGTTCCTTGCGTTTTGTCTTCGAATCCAGTTGCCCGTCCGAGACTTTGTTTTTTTGACACTCCGGCAATAGAGAACGGCTGGCAAGGAAATCCGGCCACTAAAACATCATGATCCGGGATCTGATTTTCATCGACCAATGTGATATCGCCTTCCGGTTGCTCACCGAAGTTTGCAAAATACGTTTGCTGACTGTATTTATTCCATTCATTAGAGTAGACGCAACGTCCACCTTGCTTTTCAAATGCAAGACGCATCCCCCCGATGCCGGCAAAAAGGTCAATAAATGAAAAACCTGAATCCGACGAAACGGAGTCATTGTTTTTCGTTTTCAAAAACTGCATAATCGCCGAAGAAACGGAGTCTTGTACAGATGAGTTGGTCTCGTCTATATACTCCGATAACGCATTGTATACTGAATCATCAAGCCGAACATGTACCTGTTTACCCATAGTTTGCCACCTCCGGGAATAATTATATACCACTTTCATCCCATTTTAACAGATTGGTCAATAAATTGCAAGAAGTTTTTCCCAATATACATCATATGGTGGTGCAGAGTTTATTATAGAACATTTGTTCAGGTTTGTAAAGTGTTTTTTTGAGTTGCTCCTTCCGTATCGTCCGTCAACTTCCGTCACACCTCAAATTTCAGCGTAAGAACATTCCAATCATTGATCCTGCTGTATGTCATCTCTTTGGAGTTTCGGCGGGCGATCAGGATACCCATCCCTCCAGAATCCAGCTCTTCGAAGTCTTTTTCACGGATATCCTCTTTCACCGGATCAAAGGGAATTCCATTATCAAAAAACATCACCGAGTATGTATCTGCGGACCGTTCGGAAGAAAAGCTTACATCATCAGCCCGAGAATAATGAACGATATTTGCAAAGATCTCCTCACAGGCCAGTATCATACCTCTTGTTCGGTCATTATCACCCAGGGATTCGATCATCGTCCGCTTTACCTGTCTAAACGAAGCGATATCCGACGTGAGTTCTTTTTGATATCCACCGCCGTAAACCAGGGCGGTACAGGTGACATCATCAAACTGCTCCAGGCCTTCAGAATACTCTCTGACAGAATCGACTATCCCGTTTGCCAGTAAGCCCGCACAGTAGGTATGATCGTTTGAAGAATAGCTTTTTTGGATACACATATTCAACCGGTCGGATCCGAACTGCTTTCTTTTCGTATTGACCGCCTCTGTCACACCATCCGTATAAAGCAATATCCCTTCACCGTCGCCCAGCTGTATCTCCTCATCCACGATATCCGCATCTTCAAATAACCCCAGTGCTATCCCCCCGCAGGTCTCCAGGAATTCCGGTTTTTCTTTTAATAGTATCGGAGCATTGTGCCCGGCATTGGCGTATTTCAAAACACCGGTCTTTGTGTCAAGCATCATCGCAAATACCGTCGCGAACATATTCCCCGGATTGCGGACACATATTTCATTATTCAGCGTGTTCATCGCTTCGGCAAGCGACGAGCCGCTCTTCAGCTTCTCCCGGAGTGAGGTCTTGACCATGACCATAAATAAGGCTGCATAGATACCCTTTCCCGAGATATCCCCGACTACAAGAAAAATATTCCGATCATCCGCACGGAAAATATCATAAAAATCGCCGCCTACATCCTTGGCCGAGAATTCACATCCGTAGATCTCATATCCGTTCCCCATAAGACCGTATTCCCTCGGGACGATCCCTCCCTGTATCATCTTGGCGATATCCAGCTGGGACTGATTCTGTGCCTTCTCACTTGCCAGATGTTCGATATCCTCCACATATTGTGAAATATCATTTGCCATCTCATCAAAAGAGCCTTCGATATCGGTGATCTCATCTTCAAAAACCTTTTTGAGTTTGCTGGTCTCGATATGCAGCTTTCTGTCTTTTATGAAGCTTTTCATCCTTCCCGACAGATTTCGAATCGGCTTAATCACCAGACCGCGCACCAGCAACAAGGCGGTCACATAAGCTATAACAAAAATTAAAGAACCCAGCAAAACTAGAATTCGGACATTATCCGAAACGATATTTGTGATGGTGTCCGTCGCATAGTCTACACCGATGAGAGCAACGATTTTTTTATCATCATCGTGTACGGGGATCACATACAGGCATACATCTCCGAAGTCATTGTCTATAAACTCGTAGCTCTCGTTTAGTTCCCCGTTTAAAACCTCTCTTTCTGCATCGTAAAGCGGCCGTGACATCCTAGATCCAAAACCGAACTGCTCGTTCATCCTTCGGTCTTCTTCATCATCCGCTGCCGCGCATACGATATTGTGTTTATGTTCGGCTTCATCAACGGTATACAGATACAGATATTTGGCTCCCGTCCGCGAAAGGATGTACCGGAAAACACTGTGCATCTCCTCCCGCCTCTTCTTACTTTTCGAGAGTTCTTGAACTGCGTCATGGGATCCCAGTGCCGTCTTGGCCGCCGTGGCCACCACCGATGCTACAGCCTTATCCTGATCCGCTGCATCCTCCAGCATGAAACGGTGACTGACTACCATCGTCAATACCGCTGAGATGATAAGCGCGATCAGGAAAAGCGAAGCAATTCTCATCAATATGGGAAACCGGAACTTCTTTTTCTTTTCACTCACGTTTTTTTTCTTCATAGATCCCCCACATCATTTTTCAAAAAATGCTTTTTCGGTAAGCTTCTTTACAAACCGTGTGATGTATTCTTCTCCGGTCTGAGGCCACGAGAATCCGAGGCGCGAAAGCGTATGCAGTGTATGTGCGATCGTCGCGTCATCCAGGCCGATCTCCGTGACCGTCTCATCACTGTTCTGATAAGCGATCAGGCTACCTACTGCTTCCCGCTTTCCGTCATCAGACAGTGCTTCCGTCAGTGCTTCCTGCACCTCTTCACCATCTGCAGGACGGACCGGATATCCTTCCATGTTCAGTACCCGTATGATATCTTCAAAAATAGGCCGATGAGGATTGAGCGGCATAAAGCATATGCAGTCCTCCGGTGTCACGGCAAGTGCCAGTACGGCCTTCGCCACATAATCAATGGGGGAGAACTCAACCTCAGAATCCAGCATATCGTAGCATACCACACCGAGCTTCGTAAATGCCTTGATCGAGTTCATAAAATTGTTGGTTCCGTAGTTGATCTGGAACTGACCGTCCTCCTCCCTCGGCGCCAGGTTTCCGACGCGCAGAACCTTGGCTCCCAGTCCGTGCTCAAGCATCTCCTCATAGATATGTCGTTCCGCCATAAACTTGGAGTGAACATACTGGTTGTTGTCGATGATCTGTCCGGAATACAGACGGCGCTCGTCGAATCTATATCCGACCGGCGGTGTATTGTTCCGGCGACTTCCCAGCACACTTCCGGTTGAGATATGGACCAGTCGTGCCCCGTTATCCTCACACCAGCAGCAGATATTTTTCACAGATCCGACATTGATCCGCTCGATCTCATCCCCCTTCGCAAAGTGCTTGACACTGGCTGCGCAGTTGATGGCGGTCATACCTTCCGAAATTGCCTTGAATCCGGCCAGCGACTCCGGATCGGTGGCATCTCCCTCGATGACAGTGATACGTGTACCGAAGAGTTCTGCGTAGTCCTCATCAAAGTAATACCGCAGCATCGACTTCAGTCTCTCCTCACCGGTTTCCTCCCTTCCCGGCCGGATGAAGCAGATGATCCTTCCTTCATGATTCACGATCAACTCATGCAACACATGAGATCCAAGATAACCGGTGCCGCCGAACAGAATCACATCCTTCAACGGCAGACGCTCTCCTCTACGGAAGGCCTCCGGCGTGTTGCGGGAGAGAAGCTCATGGATCCTTCGATAATCGTATCCGTCTTCACCGATCTCGGGGATCTCACCGCTTCCGAATATTGCAAGGGACGATTTTTGAGCACTGCCTGTATCCTCTCCGGATGAACCGTCCAGATATTCTGCCATCATCCTCGGCGTCGTGTATTTAAATACATCATTATAGACGATTGTGTAGCCTTCCTTGCCGGCCGCTATGACGACCTTCATCGCCAGAATCGAACTGCCACCCATCTCGAAGAAATCATCCTCGGCACCTACCTTCCCGACACCGAGAACCCCGGCGAAGATCGCACAGAAATCCTCCTCGGTTTTTCCCACAGGCGCAACATAAGCCGCCTTCTGAAGCTCCGGCTTCGGAAGTGCTTTTTTGTCCACCTTTTGGTTCACGGTAAGCGGGATATGATCGATCTGCAGGATGACTGCCGGTACCATATAGGCAGGCTTAAGTTCCTTGATATATGCAGCAAGCTTTGCGATATCTGTCTCCTCATCGCTGACGATGAAGGCTGCCAGATACTTTCCGCCGCTCTCATAGTCATAAGCCTGGACCGTGACATCCTTTATCCCATCAAATCCCCGGATGACCGTCTCCACCTCCTTCGTCTCGATACGAAAGCCCCGGATCTTGACCTGGCCGTCCTTTCGTCCGACGAACTCCACATCACCGCTCTGACGGTAGCGTACAATATCACCGGTGTGGTACATCCGGAAATCATTAAACGGACAGTCCTCATAGGCCTCTGCCGTCTTGTCCGGACGATTCAGATATCCCCTGCTGACCTGCGGACCGGACAGGCAGTATTCACCGGCGGCGCCGGCGGGAAGCCGATGCCCCGTCTTGTCAAGGATATAGCCGTGGATCGTGCTCATTGGCTTACCTATAGGGATATTAGACTCCCATTCCCGGATCGGAAAGAGGCTGACACCACAACAGTTCTCTGTGGGCCCGTAGCCGTTGACGATCGTGTAGCTGAGCTTCGACGGATCGACCGCCGGGAGCTTCTCTCCGCCCATAACCAGCATCCGCAGTGTCTTCAACTTCGGGTAGTTCAATAGGAACTGCACACCGACCTGCGTCGTGAGCAGCAGCGCAGTGATCCCCACTTCATCGAAGTAGGCAGCCAGAGCTCCGAGATCCATCCGGATTTCCTCCGGTATGAGATACACCGTTCCGCCGTTCAGAAGTGTACAGAACACATCCGACATATTGACATCAAAACCAAAGGAAGCATATGCTGCTATCCGGTCATCCTTCCGGTAAAAATCATTCCTTACACCGTGTGCGTAGGCTACCAGATTGCGATGCTCCAGCTGACAGCCCTTGGGCGTTCCCGTCGATCCCGAGGTATATAGCATGATAAACATATCCTGAGGAGACGGCCCCTGCGGCTTCGTCGTCCCCTCCGGAAGCTCTTCCAGCTCATCTACTGTGATGATCGTTCCCTCGTACTCATCCACCAGTCCGATCAGATCCTCGTCTGCTATGAGCATGCAGGCCCCTGCATCCTTAGCCATGAAATTCAGACGCTCCTTCGGATAGCTCGGATCCATCGGCTCATAAGCAAGTCCGGCCTTCAATACCGCCAGCGGCAGAAGAAAGACATTTTCATTCCGGTGAAGCAGAAGCGCCGCCACCTCTTCTGCCAGATCCGTCTTCCCCGTAATTTCACAGGCTTTCTTATAGATCCCGGCCGCAAATCGGTCGGAAAGCTCATCCAACTCCCTGTAGGTATAGGACTTGTCTTTGTATACCGCTGCCGTCTTGTCTGGATTCTCCTGTGCATTCCGACGAAATACGGTGATGGCTGTATCGTCCTTATTATACTCAAGATCCCAGGGTTTATTGAAGCTGTCAAGTACCTTCCATTGCTTCTCTCCCGTGAGACTTATGCCGGACAGTTTTTCTTCCGTCAAAAGGCCTCTGACAACGTGATCGATACTCTCCGCCAGCCCTCTCATCATCGCTTCCGAATATAAGGCGGAATCGTACGCCACCCGGATCTGTACCTTTTCTTCCGTTCCCTCGATATAGACACCCACAGGAAGCTTAGCGATATCGACCTCCAGGTCCTCCATCACGACCTTCTGTCCACCTACCCTGTATTCGCTGAGAACACCGAGCTGGTAGGTATAGGATACCTGCGGATGGAAGTCGTAGAGCGCGGCAATCCGCGAAAAAGGATAGCTTTCGTGATCGATCGTATTTCGAAAGTTATCGGCTACCCGCTGTATGAAATCATCGGTCTTTTCGTCACGACCAACGGTCTCCACCAGCGGAAGCGTATTGACAAACATCCCGATCGTTTCGGCGACCTTGAGATTGCTTCTGCCGTTCGCGATGGTCGCCAATGCCACCGTATCCTCACAGACATAGCGACTGCAGGCGATAAAGGTTGCCGCCAGATATACGCCAGCCGGGGTGATACCCTTCTTCATCGCGTATTCCTTCACCGGGGCGAAGTCGGTATCCACGGACGCAAACCTCTCCGTATGTGGCAGACCTTCTTCAAACACATCCGGAATAAACCCTGTAGCTTCTTCCACCTGAGCCATCCGCTCCCGGAAAAACTCTTCATTCTCCGGAGCGATACTCTCCTCTGCCGCAAACTCATAAAAGCTGTATTTTTCTTTTTCGGGTTTTACTCCGTCGATAGCTGCACACAGTTCCTCGATAAAAATATCCACGGACGCGCCGTCACTGACGAGATGGTGCATATCCATCAGAAGGATCACCGCATCCGTTTTTATGATCTCGAATCTTACACACGGTCCCTTTTCCAGATCGAAGGGACGCACAAAGCTTATTTTATATGTCTCATACTCCTCTGCCGTCATTTCCTTCACCGGGATATCCGGTGAATAATTCGGGATCGGCTCCTGGATGATCTCATTGTCACGTCCCGGGATAAAGTGACACAGGATATACGGATGCGCCTCCACACACTGACGAACTGCTTCCTCCACCTGTTCCGTACGGACACCATCCGGAAAACGCAAGGCAAAGGGAAGATTGTACAGTACATTATCGGGATTGGCCCGGCACTCCGTGTACACGCCCTGCTGTGCGAAGCTGAGCTCGGCATACTCCGGAATATCTGTAGCTTCTGTTTTCTCTTTTTTCTCAGAAACAGATTCCCGATCTCCGGCAAGCAAAACATCCAGTATTTCGTTTTCCACACTTTGCAAAGTACCGATCGCGCTCAGCTCCCTGACATCGGGCTGAATGCCGTATTTTTTCTGAAGCAGCACAGCCAGTCGGATAGCTGATATGGATGTCAATCCTAGATTCCGGAAGCTGTCGCTGATACCGAACTCCAATACGCCGATGACTTCGGAGACCATATCTTTCAATTCTTGCTCAAGGATATTCAGCGGCGCAGCACTCCCCCCTTCACTCGCTTTCACACGGGGTTTTATCTCCGGCTTGGGAAGCTCCTTTTTATTTACCTTCTGATTCTGATTCAGCGGAATAGAAGGAATCTGCATGGTTACCGCCGGCACCATATAAGGAGGCTTCTGCTTTTCAATAAATGCATTCAAAGCCTCGACATCGATTTCCTCATCCGAGACCACATAGGCGGCAACGAATTTTTCACCGGTGGCCTCGTCCTCAAAGGCTTGTACCGTAGCATCCCGGATGCCGGCAAACTCACGGACAACTCCCTCTATCTCTGTCAGTTCGATACGGAATCCACGGACCTTAACCTGACCGTCGTTCCGGCCTATAAAGTCAAGATTGCCATCCGGCAGGAGACGGACAATATCACCTGTGCGGTAAGCCCTGGCGTAATCCGGATCATCGGAGAAGGGATTTTTGATAAATACTTTCTCTGTCTGTTCCGGCCGGTTGTGATAACCGAGACCGACACCCCGGCCGGCGATCAAGAGCTCACCCGGGACAAGCGGGGGAAGACGATTCAGGTTTTCATCTACCACATATACCTTGTAATTGCTCAGGGGCTTGCCGATCGGGACCCGCTCATAAAGACGGTCAACAGGGATGGTTGTAGTAAAAATAGTACACTCTGTAGGACCATAGGCATTGATGAAAGTCGGATTACCGGGCACCGGCTGAACCGGCACTAGCTTTTCACCCCCGGCTGTCAGGAAACGTAATGACTTCGGAGATGTCATCGTATAGAACTGGCGACCGACCTGCGTCGTCATAAAGCTATGAGTAATCTCCATTCGGTTGAACCATTCCTCCAACGCTATCAGATCGAGACGGATCTCCTCCTCGACGATGCAGACACAGGCGCCTTTGCAGAGCGCAGGATACATATCCATCATACAGGCATCAAAACCGAAGCTGGCATAGGCTGCAACACGGCTGTCCACATCCAGTTCGTAAAAGTCCGCATACCAATAGCAAAAATTGGAAATATTCTGATGCATCAGCATCACACCCTTGGGAACACCGGTGGAGCCTGAGGTGTAGAGGAGGATAAACAGATCCTCCGGCTCCGGATGATCCGACACTTCCCCCTCGTCAAGCTCCGGAATCTCTCTTGTCAAGAGCACGGGACCATCGTATTCCGGCACCTCAGAAAGCAGCTCCTCATCGGCGATCAGAAGCCGGCAGTCGGCATCCTTCATCATGAAAGCCAGGCGTTCCGGAGGATAGCTGGGATCGAGCGGCTGGTAGGCAGCACCGGATTTCAGCACACCTAATGCCGCTATGGGCATATACTCACACCGGGGAATCAGTATAGAGACAACATCTTCCTTGCCAATCCCTCTTGCATGCAAGTAAGCTGCGATGCGGCCGGTGATGTCATCCACCTCCCGATATGTAAAGGTTTTATCCTTGAACGCTACCGCGGCATTGTCCGGATACTTCCCGGCGGCCTCCCGGAACATCGATACGATATCGCGGATCGGATAGTCTTTCGCCGTATCATTGATTGCATCTGACTTTACGATATACTCTTCCTGATACATGTTTTTTTCCATACTCATATCCTCCATTCAATCCCATCCCTGACAATCAAAAGTATTCTTCTAATGCCTTATATATCTCCGGTACGATGATATCCAATGAAGGATCATCCATCATCAGATCATGTTCATGTGGTGTTCGGACGATCCGTAGCTTCTCCCTGCGACAATGATTCTCAAAGTTTCCGGCATGATATTTCATCATATCCGACCAGTACTGAAGACTGGACCCCGACACTCCTTCCGGTATCACATCCGGTCGAAAGTAAGTGACATCTCCGTGATAAAACGAAGGCTTGTAATGCTGAAGATCCTCGGCAATATGCGCGGAATTATTGACCAGCGCTTCCAGCATCCCCCTCTCGCGAAGCTCGGCAAAAAGCGGGCAGGTCTCGAAGTATTCCCTGTTTGTCTCGGAAAACATTCCCTTGCTTATCTTTCGCAACTTGTCGTTGGATATCGCGTGGGAATCCAGCATAAACAGATGAATTATTTTCTCGCCTGCCTGCTCAAGCTGACAGGCCATCTCATGCGCAATGATGCCGCCGTAGCACCAACCACCGAGAATATACGGACTCTCCGGCTGATACTCCTTCAGTATCCGGATGTATTTTGCAGCAATATTTTTTATTCCGTACTGAGCCTCCCCCGGATGATACAGATTGTAGGGTTCGATGACGGCAAATGAAAAATCATTTCGGATTCGGTCTGCCAACCGATAGTAGCACTCGCTTCCGGTATTGGCTGTGTGAATAAACACCATCTTCGGTCCTTCGTTTTCCGAGTAAACACGGATATCCTTTGAGTTTTTTTTCAAAAGAACCTCCGGCATATTTTTCTCGGAAATATCCGGTTCTCCATCTTCCCCGTCATAGTTCTCTTCCATCACATAGATCCAGTCACGGATGGATTCATCCTCCGGATACTGTACGGAAAGCAGCTCCATCATTTGCCTCATATAACCCCTGAGTGATTTCTGGTCCACAGCGATATCATGTGTCAGGATGTACAAACAGCTCATTCCCTTTCCGTGGATGGTGATATGCACACAAATCACCTTCATCATACTGCTGTACTGCAGATCAAACAGCTCATGCAGGAAGCCTTCGCGAAGCCGGTTTCTCACTTCCTTCCCGAATTCATCCTCCCGGAGCATCTCAAGCGGAATCTGCCGGTCGGTGATCACCTGTTGGATCACCGATACATCACGAAATACCAGAGCCGACCGCAGCTCTTCGTTTTCTCCGGCGATGGTGTCGAGCACCTTTCGCAGATGCTCCTTTGTAACTGTGCTTTCCACCTGAAGCATCAGCACATTGATATAGCCGCACCGATCCGGAAAAAGAAGCTGACGAAACAGCATATCGTCCTGCTGTGACGAGATGGGGAGGACCTTCTCGATATGCTCGCCCCTCGCGGCAAAGTCGGCACGGATTCTCTCCTGCTCCTCCGCAGACCACAGCTGCTCATAGGACACCTCTGCCCGGTTTGCAATATCCCTGAAACCATCGGCACTCAAAACATCGGAACCGCTTATTCTGATTCCCTGTTCGCGTAATAAGGCTGCGTACTGCATGGCACTCAGGGAGGTTCCCCCGATGTCGGCAAACCGATCCCCCGCTCCGATGAAGCTATCCACATGAAGGACATCCTCGGCTGTATAGATCAGACGCGCCAGCACCTCACTGTCCAGCGCTCCGTTTATCATACTCCGCCTCTTCGGCTGAGGAAGCTCCTTCCTCATGACCTTTCCGTTGGTATTTCGGGGGAGCTCATCCATCCTTACCCATACATCGGGAACCATATAGGGCGCCAGATACTGTGATATTTCTTTCCGGATTTTTTCTTCATCCAGTTCCTCTTTAGCTTCATAATAACAACACAGGTGCTCGGCACCGCCAACGCTTTTTACGACTACTACCAGCTGTCCGATTTCAAAATCCTTGTCATTCAATACGGCATTGGCGATCTGCATCTCCACCTCTCCGGTTTCGATACGAAATCCCCGAAGCTTAACCATATTATCCGTCCGTCCCAGGAGATCGATATCGCCGTCCTCCCGGTACACAGCCCGGTCTCCCGTGCGGAACCATACCGTGCCATCCATCTCGATCCACCGCTCCCGGCTCAATTCCGCAAGCTTGAAATACCCTTTCGACATATAGTCATTGGAGATGAGAAGTTCCCCTGCTTCCCCGGCAGGAACCGGCTTCAGGTCCTCATCGACGATCATAGTTCCGGTATTTTGATACGCCTTACCGACGAGGATACGCTCTTCATCGCCGAAGACCTTTTTCGACAGCGCACCGCCGATCTCGGTACACCCGTAGGAATTGATGAGATAGGTACCCTTCACCCTCGGCCTGAAAGTCCTCAGCTTCTCCCCTCCGTTGAAGACACATAGCCCACTCGTATCGTAGTCCTCCACCAGTATGGCCGCAAGGGAGGACGGAAGAAAAACATGGGTGATTTTCTCTTCAATGATAAATTGATAGAGATAACCCATGTCTCTTTTCGCTTCTTCCGGTACGATACATACCATCCCACCTGCCACCATCGGGCCCAGGAGGAAGGTCTGCGTCGCCACAAATGGAAAGCTGGACAGAATACCGCAACGGGTATTCTCATCCATATTGGCTTCCGGAATGACTTTGGTATAGTCCAAAAGATGCACAAGCATACGATGGGTATGCAGCACACCCTTGGGGTTACCCGTGGTACCGGAGGTATATAAAAGCATAGCCGGACTATCCGGGGACAGCGCCGGACATTCATAGTCCTCCTCCGTATCCGGCATTTCATCTAAAAATATAACCCGGTCCTTCGGAAAGTCAAGTGACTTATCCTCCCACAGCTCTCGTGTCGTCAGGATAGCCGCCGCCTCCGAATCACCGAGCATATATTCCAACCGATTTGCCGGGTATTCATCATCAAAGGGCACAAAAATACAACCGGCTTTCAGGACAGCAATGGTAGCCGGAAGTACCTCCTTGACATACGGTACATATACGGCCACGGCTTCTCCTGCCTTTACGCCGATTTCACCGAGCCTATGCGCCATCGTAGCACTGAAATCATCCAGTTCTTTATAGCTGATCTCTCCCTGCGTGTCCAGCACCGCTGCTTTCTTAGGATTGCTGACAGAATAGTCAGCTATGATTTCATGCAGTAATCTCATAAAAAACTCCCTCAATCCGGAACACAATCATACATTCAAATCATGAAACATCCTGCTTCACGGGTTTACTCGATCTTAATTCGATTGGCGATACCGGTCACCTTCAGCACCCCCAGAATCTCGTCCGAGACATTTTTCAGCGCGAAGTTTCCATTCATCCGCTTGTGCGCCGATACGATCTGCCGGATACCGGAAGACGAGATATATTCCAGCGCGCTACAGTCAAAAATCAACGCTGAAATATCATCACGAATATCCTTCAGTGCCTCCTCCAGTTCGGGAGCTGCCTGGGTATCCAGCCACCCCTCCAGCGTCAGCGTCACAATACCGTCTTCCTCTGTTTTGCTGATCTTCATTTTCGCTCTTTCCTCCTTTTACAAAATGTTTGTCATCAATTCTCCTGTCGATCCATCTACTATGTCTGTACTTCCGCTTTCATTTTTTTCCGCTTTCGTACAAAGAAAATATTGATCGGGATATAAGTGAGAAGCGGAAGGCTGAATCCGATATACTTAATAGCCTCATCTTCCTTCGACGAACCGGCAAATCCGGGTGTTTTCCTGCTTCAAAAAGCCTTTCACCTATATAATCGTTTATTTTTTACGAAGGTTACAAAAAAAATTCTTTTTCGGTCCCGGATTTGGATAAACGAAAGGGGATTACACACGATAAAACCAGGGTTCCTCCTTGCTTTGCAATTTGTGTTCTGAAAAGCCTTCACCCATATAATCGTTGGTTTCTGAAAAAGGTTACAAACAGATATAATTTTACACCCAAAAACCGCTTATTGTCAAGAAAAGGAGCCATAAAGATCGATGAAAATTGGTTACCATTCACGCCAAAGCCACAAATGGCCCCGCGGAATCCGCGAGGCCAAGGAGGTGCTTCAATAGAGGCGGCAGGCAGTCTGCCGCCTATGTCATATTGAACCGCTGAGTGAGTGCATCAAATTCATTCTCACCCTGCGCCTTCACTGATTCTGTTATTGAGAGGCCATCACAGAAATAGTTTCCTCCATCCTGACTCCGAAACGACATTACCTGATGGGCTTTCCGCTTAAACTTCCT
>JAFYBS010000182.1 GCA_017540125.1 Eubacterium sp. | reverse complement strand
ACTACCACCATGTCGAATCCTGTCAGGAAACGGTGCCGGAGGCTATCACAGCCTTCATGGAGGGAAATGACTTTGAGGATGTGATCCGGACAGCGGTCTCCCTGGGCGGTGACTGCGATACGCTCACCTGCATCGCCGGAAGCATGGCTGAGGCTTTTTTTGGCATCCCGGAGGATATGAAGGCAGAGTGCCGAAAAAGGCTTAACAAGGATATGCTTGATGTTCTCGGCCGATTTGATGAACGCATAGCAGCTAACAAAGAGCCTTTCCACGATATGTTTCTCGATGGCAACGAGCTTGTAGAGGATGCGATCCGGAAATGTTATGAGGACGGAAGCAAGGATGATCTCGACGCATTACTGGAAGTTATCCGTCATCGGATGCATGAGGATGGTCATTTCATTTTTCCGATTGAACGTAGCGAAGATGATGAGACGCGGTTTTCTTTTCGGACGCTTACGGATCCCGATGGAAATGTGTGGCATGCAGCCTTCACATCTCATGAGGAATACAAGAAGGGATTGCCAAGTGAGGTGGTCTCCTATTTCATAGATGAAATGCTGAGAAACAGTTTGGAGTCCGGGGCTGCAGGAATCGTCATAAATCCCTGGGGACAGTCATTCCGGCTTGCGAATGAGCTGATCAAAAGGATCATTGAGGCGGATGGCGATGTTGAGTATTCTGTTCCCGGTGATCCGATCACAGCGGAGTTACTGGAGGACGGATCATATCTCAAAAGGGCAATCGAAATCTGCAACAGAAACCGCACACAACTGAATGTGATCAAGCTGGCCAGGATCCTCCGAGACAGCGTGGTTTGGATGCCCTGCACTGCCGTATTCAGTGAGGCGGATCAGAAAGCCATGGATAAGCTCGTGCGGGAAGCACAGGAAAAGGGAGACCTGGATTCGTTGAAGGATCAGACATTCACAAGTCATGATAAAGTCCGGATGGTGCCGGATATCCTTCAGAACGGCGACAACTACTTTTTCCCAGTGTTTACATCCGAGGAAGAGATGGGTGAATACGGCGAGCAGTTCTCAAAGATTCCGGGATCTTTTCTCGGAGCGATGGACATGGCACGGAATAACGAGAAAAATATCAGGGGTATCGTGATCAATGCCTTTACGGAGCCGTTTGACGTACCGGTGGAGATATTTGACACGATCGCGAACATGGAGTCGAGTATCGAACAGGAAGGTGAGCCTGAATAATGTCGCTGAAGAGTACAAGTAAATACATATCGCTGATCCTCCGGCATAAACCAGAGGCTATCGGCATTTCTCTTGACGAGCATGGCTGGGCGAATGTGGAGGAGCTGATCGCCGGTGTGAGTCGTACTCAGCCACTCGATATGGCTACGCTGGAGCAAATCGTGGAGGAGGACGAGAAACAGCGGTATTCGTTCAACGAGGACAAGACATTGATCCGGGCGAATCAGGGACACTCCATCCCGGTGGATGTGGAACTCGAGGAGGTCGAACCGCCGGAAACCCTGTATCACGGCACCGGGGAAAAATATGTGGCTTCGATTGACGAGCAAGGGCTGATTCCGAAATCCCGGCTGTATGTACATCTGTCACCGGATGAAGAAACTGCGAAGAAGGTCGGGCAAAGACATGGAAAGCCAGTAATCTACACGGTCAAGAGCGGTGAGATGTATAAGGATGGGATATTATTTTACAGGTCGGTCAATGGGGTGTGGCTCGTTAAGGACGTGCCGGTGAAGTATCTATTGAAAAACGTATAAAAAAGGAGGCAACACTATGGACGGATTTGACAGTACGTTTGATCTGGATGGCAGTGGAGATCTGGATATTGGCGAGAGAGCTCTTGAGATGGAATTTCTCGACCGAGCAGCAGCTGGTGACGGCGATGTTGACTGGGACAGAGATCCTTATGAGGATGACGATTTTGATGATGGTGACGATGATTGGTAACACCGATTTAACTGATGAAAAAACGCACGGT
>JAFYBS010000181.1 GCA_017540125.1 Eubacterium sp. | reverse complement strand
TGGGAACCGAAGGATTTGATATCGAGATTGTTGAGAAGCATCACAATCAGAAGGTGGATGCGCCGTCCGGAACGGCGTTGGCCCTGGCGGATGCTGTCAATCAGGCGGCTGAGGGTCGATATCATTATGTTTATGACAGAGAATCCAAGCGCGAGAAGAGAGATGCCGCGGAAATCGGTATTTCCTCAGTCCGGGGAGGGACCATCGTGGGAGATCATGATGTGATCTTTGCCGGAAACGATGAGGTGATCACGATTTCGCACAGAGCCTACAGCAAGGCAGTGTTCGGAAAGGGCGCATTGGCAGCGGCGAAGTTCATGAACGGCAAGGAGCCGGGACGCTACGATATGGCCGATGTGATCCGGGGATAATGGAAGAAGAAAAACAGGAGGCGGAACAGACGGATGAAACCGATTACCGTAAAAGAAGCATGTGAAGCGATGAACGGGACGCTGGCTTGGGGAGACCCTTCGGGAGTGATAACCGGAGTCCATACGGATTCCCGTGAGATCGGAACCGATGATCTGTTTGTCCCGATCATCGGTGCCAGAGTGGATGCCCATGATTTTATTCCGGATGTTCTGAGCCGGGGGGCTGCCTGTGTGGTATCGTCCGAGCATACACCGGATCCGGGTGGTGCGACGGGAGCCTGCATCTATGTGGATGACACGCTGGAAGCGTTGCAGAAGCTGGCAGCCTGGTATCGGAGACAATTTGACATACCGGTGATCGGAGTGACGGGAAGCGTCGGGAAAACCTCGACAAAAGAGATGATCGGCGCTGTTTTGGAGAAGAAATATCGTACCTTGATCACCTATAAGAACATGAACTCTCAGGTGGGACTGCCCCTGATGGTTTTTCATATCGAAGAAGATACGGAGATGGTGGTGTTCGAGATGGGGGTCAGCATGCCGGGTGAGATGAACCGCCTGGTGGACATCGCCTGTCCATCGGCTGCCGTGATGACAAATATCGGAACTTCTCATATCGGAAATATGGGCTCCCGGGAAAACATCTGCGCCGAGAAGGGACGGATCATCCGGGATTTCGGGGAGGACGGAAAGCTGTTCGCCTGCGGAAACGGCGATCTCTATGATATGGTACGGAAAAATATTCCCTATGACTGCTGTGACGGGCACTGCGGAACATTTTTTTACGGAATAAAGAGTGATTTTTCCGGAGAGGAAGGAAGTCTGACTTATTATGCCGATGACATCCGGGCACAGGATGGAGGAGAGCAGTTTACCTTTTTCTATCCGGAGGGATCGACAGAGGTAAAGCTGTCGGTTATGGGAGACCACAATGTGTCCAATGCCGTGGTGGCACTGGCTGTGGGGCTTACCTACCGGGTTCCCCTGGAGGATGCCGTAGAAGCGGTGAAGGAGTACTCCCCGTTGGATATGCGCGGAGTGATCCGGGATTGCAACGGTGCTCACCTGATCGATGATACCTACAATGCCAGCCCGGATTCGATTCGGAGCAATCTCCGGGCACTGTTCTCACATCCGGGCGACGGACGAAGGATCGCTGTTCTGGGGGATGTGTTGGAGTTGGGAGATCGTTCGGAGGAGTTGCACCGCAGTATCGGTGCCTATATCCGGAGCGAGGCGAAGGCGGGAAGACGGCTGGATCAGCTGTTCACCGTGGGAAATGAATCGAAATGCATCACGGATTTTGTGAATTCCAATACCGATATCCCGGCCAAAAGCTGTGAGGATAATTTTGAACTGATTCGTGCCGTGAAGGAGACAATGCAGAAGGATGACTGGATCCTGTTCAAGGGGTCCCGCGGGATGCATCTCGATGAAGTAGTGGAGGCGGTTTTAAAGCAATGAAGCTCGATGTCGCGGAAGTGATCATCAATATTTCTGTGGATGCTTTGGACAGGCCGTTTGAATACCGGATTCCGGATGAACTGCTCGGGGTAGTGGCAGAGGGAAGTCCGGTCCGGATCCCATTCGGAAACGGAAACCGGGAAACGACCGGTTTTGTGATCCGAATCAAGGATACCAGTAAATGGGACAGAGCGAAATTAAAGGATATACTTGGTGTTGAAACAAAAGAGATACCGGCCACCGGAAAGCTGCTGGGACTGGCGGCATGGATCCGGGAACACTACGGATCGACGATGAATGAAGCGATCCGGACGGTTCTTCCGATTCGTACGAAGGTTAAGTCAGTGGAGAAACGCTGGCTTACTTTTGTTTCAGAGGACAACTCCGAAGACCGAAGGGAGGACAGCCGGGAAGAGTCTGTCTGCCTGAACCCGGAACAGCAGGCGGCAGTGGACTTGTTTGTGGAGGATTACCGGAGGGGAGACAGAAAAACCTATTTGCTCTACGGGGTCACCGGATCGGGGAAGACCGAGGTCTATATGTCCATGCTTCAGGAAGTTCTGGGGCAGGGGAAACAGGCAATCGTCCTGATTCCCGAAATCTCTCTGACACACCAGACGGTGGAGCGGTTCCGGAGACAATTCGGAGACCGGATTTCCGTCCTTCACAGCAGGATGTCCCAGGGGGAACGGTATGAACAGTACATCCGCGCGAAAGAGGGAAAAGTGGATGTCGTTGTCGGACCGAGATCCGCGTTATTTTTCCCGTTTCCGAATCCCGGCCTGATCATCCTGGATGAAGAGCATGACGGCAGCTATCAGAGCGAGAAAACACCGACCTATCATGCGAGAGAGGTGGCCATCGAACGGGCGCGACGTGAAGGGGCATCCGTAGTATTGGGATCGGCAACACCTTCGGTTGTATCGTACCGTGCTGCCATGGAGGGACGGTATTGCCTGTTGCGTATGAAAAACCGGGCGACCGGGGCGGAGCTTCCACGGGTTCATGTAGTGGATCTGCGGGAGGAGCTAAAAGCGAAGAACAAATCCGTGTTTTCCCGCCTTCTGTCGGAGAAGATAAGACAGCGACTGGACGCGAAGGAACAGACCATGCTTTTTATCAACCGGAGGGGCTATGCCGGATTTGTTTCTTGCCGAAGTTGCGGTTTTGTGATAAAATGTAGCCATTGTGATGTGTCGATGACCGAACATGGGCGGAAAAATACGCCCTATCTGGTTTGTCACTACTGCGGAAGTACACAGCCGAAGCCGGCCCGTTGTCCGGAGTGCGGATCACCGTATATCGCGGCGTTCGGATTGGGAACGGAGCAGGTGGCGGATCTGGTGTCGAAGGAATTCCCGGATGCCAGGGTCCTCCGAATGGATGCCGATACGACGAAGAATAAAGGCGGTCATGAGAGAGTGTTGAAGCCCTTCCGGGATGAGGAGGCGGATATACTGGTCGGCACACAGATGATCGTTAAGGGACATGATCTTCCGAATGTCACGCTGGTTGGCGCCATCGCCGCGGATCTGTCTATGTACCGGGGGGATTACCAAAGTTTCGAGAATACCTATCAGCTTTTACTGCAGGCCGGAGGGCGCGCCGGACGGGGCAGCCGTCCCGGAGAGTTTGTGATTCAGACCTATCAGCCGGAGGCTTATTGTATTCAGGCGATACAGAATGACGACGATACATTTTTCTATGAAAATGAACTTATTTTTCGACAGATGGGAGGGTATCCGCCTTACCGGTCCATGTTAAAGATACTGATCTCGTCGGAGAAAAAGGAAAAAGCGGACGAGCTCGGACAGGTGATCGTGTCCATCGTCGACCGGGTGTCCCCGGAGGATACTGTCCGGATCGGACCGGCACCGGATGAGTTACCTTTCATCAAGGATCGTCATCGTATCTCGGTATTTTTAAAAAGCGAAAAACCGTCGTCCATCGACGAGGTGATACGACGGATTGAAAATGATACGGAAGGAAATCCGCTTCTGAGAGATTGTCGGATATTATATGGCAGGAGTCCTGCATGATGCGAAAGGAATAGTGAAAAATGGCAATTAGGAACATTCGGGTTATGGGAGATGATATTCTGAACAAACCCTGCAAACCGGTGAAAGAAATGAAGGAGAAAACCAGGGTTTTGATCCAGGATATGTTTGACACCATGTACAATGCGGACGGTGTCGGGCTGGCGGCTCCTCAGGTGGGAATCCTGAAACGGATCGCGGTTGTGGATGTGTCGGAGAATCAGGACGGCGGAATCGTGATGATCAATCCCGAAATTCTGGAGACTTCCGGTGAACAGAGGGGAATGGAAGGCTGTCTGAGTGTCCCCGAAAAAGCAGGGATTGTAACAAGGCCGAACTATGTCCGGATCAGAGCCTTCAACGAGGACATGGAGGAATACGAGATTGAGGGAGAGGAACTGCTGGCACGGGCTCTTATCCATGAAATCGAGCATCTGGACGGCCATATGTATGTGGAAAAAGCAGAAGAAGGTCGGCTTTACGATCCCGACGAGGTGAAGGAAGTGATGGAACGGGAGGGCTTTGAGAGTTAAGCCCGCTCGGAAGGAGGTTTCCCATGCAGGTGATTTTTATGGGGACGCCGGATTTTTCTATCCCGGTACTGGAGGGACTGGTGGATTCGGCGGAACACCGGGTGACGGCGGTGGTGACACAGCCGGATAAGGCCAGGGGACGAAGCGGGAAGCTTACTCCGACGCCGGTAAAAAGCTTTGCGATGTCGCATGGTATCCCGGTATATACACCGGAACGGATCCGTGATCCGGAGTTTGTAGAGGTTTTGAGGGGAATCCCCTGCGATGTGATCGTGGTTATCGCATTCGGTCAGATCCTGTCAAAGGAGATTTTGGAGATGCCCCGTTACGGGTGCATCAATGTCCATGCTTCCCTTTTGCCCAGATGGCGGGGAGCGGCGCCGATCCAATGGTCGATCATCGAAGGTGACACCGTGACCGGTGTGACGACGATGCAGATGAACGAGGGACTGGATACCGGTGATATCCTGTTGAAACGGGAGGTTCCCATCGATCCGGAGGAGACGGCGGAGTCGCTGTTTTCCAAGCTGGAAACGCCGGGCAGGGAGCTACTGCTGGAGACGCTGCAGAGAATTGAGGAAGGAAGTATCACGCCCGTTCGTCAGGAGGAAAAAGAGAGTACTTATGCCAAAATCCTGACCAAAGAGAACGGAAGAATCGATTTTTCCCGGGATGCCGTGTGGCTGGAACGGTGTATCCGTGCCCTCGGACAGTGGCCGGGGGTGTACTGCACCTACGGGAATAAAACATTGAGAGCCTGGAAAGCAAGGGTGGTGGATGAGGATAGTGAGTTCCGTCCGGGAACCGTAAGCATGGTCAGCAAAAAGTGTTTTCGGGTTCAGACGGGACGCGGCCAGTTGGAGCTTCTCGAGGTTCAGCTGGAGGGCAAAAAAAGGATGGATGCTGCCAGCTTTTTGAACGGCAATCCGCTGAAAACAGGAGAGTCGGCTTTTGAGTAAAAAGGAAGTACGGGAACTGGCTTATGAGCTGGTATTTGCCGTAATGGAAAAGGGCGATAAAAGTGATAATTGTTATCACCGAATTCTTTCGAGAGAGGGTTTGTCCGGTGCTCCGGCTGCCCAACTGAAGCAGGAGGCCTACGGTACCATCGAGAGAGCGGTTTTGCTGGATGCGATGATCCGTCGTTTTTCGGATCGCCCGGTAAGGCAGATGAGTCCGGATGTGCGGACGCTCCTTCGGTTGGGTTTTTATGAGCTGGAGTTTATGGATTCCGTCCCGGATTATGCGGCGTGCGACAGCATCCAGTCATTGACGGAGAATGCCGGGAAACGCGGGTTTGTCAATGCCGTGATGCGTGGGCTGGTCCGTGAGAAGGAAACGCCTCCCCTGGAGGATCCGTGGAGCCGGTTGAAGCCTCATGAGAAGTTTTGTCTCCCGAAGGATCTCTGGGATGTGCTGGAGAACGGCTACGGGAAAAAGACCACAGCGAAGATGGCGAATTCATTTTTGGAGAGACGCGGCGAGGTTACGCTTCATATCGATCCGAATAAAATCGATGTCTGGTCATATGCCAAGCTTTTGTCTGTTCCGTATGAGTTCGGAAGATATATGAAGGATACGATCATCCTGACAGACAGTCCGGATGTGGCAACACTGCCCGGGTACGAGGAGGGGTATTTTTATGTCCAGGATGAGGGATCTCAGCTTCCGGTGACGGTGGCGGGAATCCGGCCCGGGGATACGGTGGTGGATGTATGCGGGGCGCCCGGAGGAAAAGCGATTCACGCGCTGATGTGCCTGAACGGGACCGGTGTGGTCAGTATCCGGGATCAGAATGAGGGAAAGCTTTCCCGCATCCGCGAGAATATCACACGGATGCGGTTTATGAATGCCGAGATCAAGCTTTGGGACGGCAGAAAACCGGATGCGTCATGGGCAGGGAAGGCAGATGTGGTACTGTGTGACGTGCCGTGCTCAGGGTACGGGATCATCGGCAGAAAACCGGAACTCAGGTTTAAGTCACCGGTGGAAGTGGATGAACTGGTAACAATCCAACGGGATATCGTTCGTGCTTCGGCGACGATGGTGCGGCCCGGCGGTGTGTTGATCTACAGCACCTGCACGATCCATCCCAGGGAAAATGAAGGGAATGCAACGTGGATTGAGAAGGAGTTGGGGTTGACTCCGGAGAGTATCGACGGGTTTTTGCCGCCGGCTTTGATCAGTTCGCAGACGGCGGCGGGGCGGCTTCAGGTTTTGCCCGGGGTGCAGCAGATGGATGGTTTTTTTGTTGCCAGATTCAGAAGGATTTAGAATGAAAAACTGCTGGTTTAGTATCTGGCGCGTGGACGCGATTCACACTGATACAGTCGATGCTTATTCGTTATGAAGTTATCCTGAAAGGGGGCGCAACTTGGGACCAGTCCTGACTAATATTAGGGATCTTGACGAGGTAAAATTTGTTGATTTGGCGGTCGGGATGGGCGAGAAGGCGTTTCGTGGGAGGCAGCTGTTTGAGTGGGTGCATGCCAAGAGGGTGAACGACTATGAGGAGATGAGCAACCTGCCGGCGAAGCTTCGCGAGAGTCTCCGCGAGGAGTATGGTGCCGTCGATCCGCTACGGGTGGTAAAAAAACAGGAGGCGCAGGACGGCAGCACGGCGAAGTATCTTTTTGAGCTTTCGGATGGGAATACGATAGAGAGTGTCTGGATGCGATATCGGCACGGGGACAGCGTGTGTGTGTCCTCGCAGGTCGGGTGCCGGATGGGATGCCGGTTTTGTGCATCCACACTGGGCGGACTGGTCCGGAATCTGACACCGGGCGAGATGCTTTCCCAGGTATATGATATCGAGAGGGAGCAGTATCCGAAGGATACGGACGGTCATATCGGAAGTATCATCGTGATGGGGATGGGAGAACCCTTTGATAACTATGAAAACCTGATCCGGTTTATCCGACTTTTGACGGATGAAAAGGGAAGGAACCTGAGCGCACGGTCGGTGACGGTTTCAACCTGCGGGATTCCGGACGGGATCCGGCGGTTGGCGAAGGAAGGGTTGCCGGTTACGCTGGCATTGAGCCTCCATGCTCCGGATGACGAGACACGAAAGCGGATCATGCCGATCGCCAAAGCGCATCCGATGGAGGAAGTGCTGGAAGCCTGTCGGGATTATTTTTCCGAAACCGGCAGAAGAGTATCGTTGGAATACAGCATGATCCGTGATGTCAATGACGATGAAAAAGCGGCAGAAAAATTGGCCGAAAGATGCGTAAAACTACAGAAATCCGGGATGCCGGTCCATATTAATCTGATCCCTTTGAACGAGGTTTCCGAGACGGGATGGGAGAGAACCGGAACGGAGAGAATACAACAATTTAAAAAAATACTTGAAAAAAACAGAATAAATGTTACTATAAGAAGGGAGATGGGAAGCGAGATCGATGCAGCATGCGGTCAGCTTCGCCGGAAAACACAAATCAAATGAGGAGGTAAAACTGTGAAATCGTTTTCTATAACAGATACAGGACGAATGCGTGACAGTAATCAGGACAGTGTTTTCTGTGACGAGAATACGGTTGGCGTTTTTCCGAATCTGTTTCTGGTAGCGGATGGAATGGGCGGACACAATGCAGGAGACCTGGCATCCAGAATCTGTATCGAGACTTTTGTGGAACGGCTGAAGTCGTCAACGATGAGGACACCGGTCAGTGCCATGGAGGACGCGGCGGAAAAGGCCAATCAGGCGATTCTGGACAAATCCATGGAAGATGAGAAGTTTCGAGGCATGGGGACGACTCTGGTGGGGATGGTGATCGAGGAGAATACGGCATACATCATCAATATCGGAGATTCGAGACTGTATCAGATTCGCGGCGGTATCCGGCAGATAACGGTAGATCATTCTCTGGTGGAAGAGATGGTTCTGTCCGGAGAGATTGAAAAAAATGAAATGCGCACCCATCCGAATAAAAATATCATCACCAGAGCACTGGGTACTACGAAAAATCCTAAACCGGACTGCTTTGAGCTGGAGGTAAGAAAAGGGGATACTTACCTTCTGTGTTCGGATGGACTGTCAAACATGTTGGATGACAGGGAGATGGAGGCAATCATTTCCTGTGAGGGAGAGGAGCTTTCCGAAGTCGGCCGGAAACTGGTCGAGGCAGCAAACGAAGCCGGAGGCAAGGATAATATCAGTGCCGTATTGGTTAGAATTGATTAAGGGACGAGAGTTCCGGAATGAGAGGGCTTGAAAAAATGATAGTAAATATCGGGTCAATTATCGGAAATCGCTATGAGATCCTGGAGAAGGTCGGTACCGGCGGAATGGCCGATGTGTATCGCGCCAAGGACAATCGGTTAAACCGGTTTGTTGCACTCAAGGTTCTCAAGACCGAGTACAGTGAGGATACTAAGTTTGTATCCAAATTCCGACAGGAGGCACAGGCGGTTGCCGCCATCACGCATCCCAATATCGTAAGCGTATACGATGTAGGGGAAGAAGAGGGGATGCACTACATCGTGATGGAGTTTGTGGACGGCATCACGCTGAAGCGGTACATCGACCAGAAAGGCAAACTGAAGGTCAAGGAAGCGGTAGGGATCGCATTGCAGATTGCGGCCGGACTGGACGCAGCGCATGCGCATAACATCATCCATCGGGATATCAAACCGCAGAACATCCTGATTTCCAGGGATGGCACGGCCAAGGTTTCAGACTTCGGAATTGCCAAGGCGGCCAGCTCGAACACCATTACGGCCAATGCGATGGGTTCGGTTCACTATATCTCACCGGAGCAGGCCCGCGGTGGATTCAGTGACGAAAAAAGCGATATTTACTCTCTCGGTGTTACATTGTATGAGATGCTCAGCGGCACGATTCCGTTTACCGGTGAGAGCGCGGTTGCCGTAGCACTGGCTCATATACAGGAGGATGCGACGCCTCTGGCTGCGATCGATGCGACGATCCCGCGGGGACTCAGCAATATCGTTGCCAAATGTATGCAGAAAAAAACCGAACTTCGTTATGCATCTGCAGCGGATCTCATCGCGGATTTAAAAATGTTCCTGCAGGATCCCAGTGGTGATTACGGAGTGGTTAAACCGATTTATGCGGATTCGGAGACGATTTTCATCTCCAACAGCGATGTCAATACGATCCGTTCGGCAACACCTCATCCGAATGTAGAGATTCCTCCGCAGCAGCCGGTTGAGGAGGAGGAAGAAGAGGGAGAGGTGGATCCGAAGCTGGAGAAAGCTCTGATCATCGGAAGTATCGCCGTAGCCGTTATCATTTTTATCATACTGATTTTCCTGCTGGGACGGTTTATCGGATTATGGGGAACCAGCTCACCGACAGAAGAGACACCGACACCGGCACCGGAGGCAACAGCAACGGTTGATCCGTCCGCTGTTCCGGAAGGATCGATCGTGGTACCGGATGTCTTCAACGAGAGCCTCGAGGATGCTCAGAAGCTTCTGGAAGAGAACAAGCTTACGTTCCGGATGGAAGAGCAGGACAGTGATGAGGTTCAGGCCGGTTACGCGATCGGAACCAATCCTGTTGCCGGATCGGCTGTGGAAGAGGGAACGGAAGTTATCCTTTACATCAGTAAGGGCGGATCGAAAAACGGTCTGATCAACGTAGTCGGAGAGACGGTGGATCAGGCAACAACGGATCTGAAGTTGGCCGGGTATCAGGTACAGGTCGGGGAAGAGATATTCAGTGATTCCGTGGAAAAAGGTCGTGTGGCATCCCAGGATCCGAAGGCCGGGGAAGAGGTGGCGGCCGGATCGATGATCACACTCCATGTCAGCAAAGGCAAGGAGGAGAAAAATGTCCAGGTTCCCAGACTTCTCGGTTTGTCTCGGGCCGAGGCAAAACAGGCTTTGGCAGAGGCCGGATTGCAGTTGGGAGATACGACCAAATCCTATTCCGACAGCTATGATGAAGGAGAGGTATGTGTACAGTCTCCTGCGGCAGGAAAGGAAGTGAAGGAGGGTACGACCGTCAGCATCACGGTCAGCAAGGGACCGGAACCGTCCTATACCTATACGGGAAGTGTTACGGTTGACAATCCGTTTGATTATGATACGGATCCGCCGGCCCGATTCAAGTTCGTGCTGAAGCAGGACGGCAACACAACACCCCTTGAGACGATCACGCTGAGTTATACGGATTTCCCGTATACGATATCTAACATCACAGGGTACAGCGCAGATCAGGGTGAGGTAATCGTATACAAGGACGGCGAGCAGGTAGCAGCTTATCCTGTCACTTTCAGGAGAGTGCAGGCGTAGATGATAAAAACTGATACAGGAAAAATTATTCGTGGCGTCGGCGGTTTCTACTATGTAGTTACCGGCGATGCCACAATCTATGAGTGCAAGGCAAAGGGAATTTTCCGGAAGGATGATGTCAAACCGCTGGTGGGGGATGTCGTATCTCTGTCGGTGCTGGATGAGGAAAAGCTCATCGGGAATATCGAGGAGATTCTCCCCCGGAAAAATGGCCTCAC